>CAZEPH010000186.1:0-5646 GCA_964514075.1 uncultured bacterium
GGACGGTCGCGATGCGCGCGGGACGACTCGATCCAAGCAGGCGTCCCGACCGCTCGAACAAGTAGCCGCGGAACAGCACTTCTTCACCGAAGCCCGCACCGATCACGACCGCGGAGAGAATCCCGGGGAGCGCCGCGGGATTGCCCTCGATGAAGTGATAGCGCGCGTTCGTCGGTGCGGCGTGGAGAAGCGGCAGCACGAGGGACTTCGTCACGAGCGCGAGAGCGACGCCGCTCAATACGCCGACGGCCGCCGTCGTGAACCAGTTGCGCGGCCGAACGAAACCGAGCGATGCATAGGACGTGTGCGACACGTGTGCCCACACAAGAACGAGGATCGCGCTCAGCGGAACGAAGAGCGCATTGCCCGCAAAGATGGCGACCAGTGCCAGCAGTCCGACCGTGCCGAAGCCGCGGAGACCGTGCGTGAGCGGGGGGAAGCTTTCGTTCGCCGTCATGCGATCGGGCGGACGTGCGACTGCACGTTCAGTCTCGGCATCGCCGGTGGCGCCAGTTCAGCGCGAAGAGAAGACCCAGCACGAGTAGCGGCCCATCGATCACCGCGTAGGCCGTCCACTCGAACCGGCCCCACGCGCTCGCGACGTGAACGACCGCGAGGAGTGGGAAGAGAATCGCGCCGATCCACTCCCGCCGCCACGCGACCGCAAGCGCGAGGAGAACCACTGCCGCGGGAATCAGGTGCAGGAGGAACGCGACAGCTGTGTGGGCGAAGCCTGCGTGCTCGGAGAACACATCTAGGGCGAAGATGCTGAGGAAACCGGCGAACGCGACGCACAAAACTCGTGGCGTCCAGAACAGCAGGCGGCTCATCGGGCTAGCGAAGGAGCGCGAGGCGCGCCACCGCGTCTCCGCTCGCACCGCTCACGCGGCAGTAGTAGATGCCGGGCGCCGCCGGCGCGCCCGTGCGGTCTCGTCCGTCCCACGCAACCGTCTGTTCACGCGCGTCGCTCACGGAGACGACGAATCCCCGCACGACGTGACCGTGTACATCGAAAATCTGCACGTCCACGCGACCTGTGTGCGCCGCGGTGAACGCGATGCGCGTGGATCGAGTGAACGGATTGGGGAACGCAGTCACCGTGGCGGATGGAACGAGTGGACCTGGCGTGACTGAAGTGATCCCCGAGGGGAACGTCACATTGTCCACGTTCGTGTCGTCCTCGCCCGTGTGCCACTCGGTGTAAATGTATAGTCCGACCAGGTTTTGTAGAACCGACTGAAACTGCGTCTGGGTCGCGGCCACTTGTGTGTTGCTCACGCGCCATCCGGATTCCGTGAGTGGGATGGCGCGATGCTCCCACGTGTTGAGCGTGGGAGAGGGAGCGTCGTAGTAGACCGACATGGTTCCGCCGTTCAACACGGCGGCGGGATAGGTCACGCCGTCCGTGAAACGGAGGAAGATATCGTAGGTCAACGAGCCGCCGTAGGCCGCGCTCCTGTCCCCGAGGTACGTCGCGGGCGCGGCGATTCCCGTCTCGGCGTAGACGTCTCCCACACGGACGCTGCCTGCCGGATTCCCGAACGACACGTCGAAGGGCAGCGACACCGTCGCGGGCGTCGGGACGTGCGACCGAAACGGGTAGGACACGATGACCCAGCCTTCGTTGGTCGCGTCGAACGTGCCGGTGGCGCGCGCGTCCGTCGAGAACGCGACGAGCGCCAGCGCGAGGGCCACAGGGCGGAAGGAGAGGCGTGACATGTGCGCTCCTTGTGTGCGGATGATGCCGATCCACTCCAGCATACACCGAGAGGCGGGCGCTGCCATGGACCTTCCGGATCCTGCGCGCGTCAGGTGACCCCTCGAGAATGTCCTCGCGCCTGACCGCGCGGAAGCCAACGTCTACTCAGTTGTAGGCCATAGGGATTGTTGTCGCGCACGCCCGGGGAGCAGACCGTGTGGCCTCGCACGCGGTGCGATGACGAGCGACCGCGTCAGGGAGGCTCTCATGCAGACATTAGGACGTCTCCGGATCCGCGTGGTGGACATCCACCGTGATCCGGTGAAAACGGCGCGGGTTCGCCTATCGCGCGACGGGGGCGAGCCGGTGGAGTTGAAGTTGAACAAACGCACTGGCCTGTTCGAAACGGAGACCGACCAGAGCGGCACATTCCTCCTCACGGTATCGGCCACGGGGTTGGCCACCCAGGAACGCACCGTCAAACTTCCGCATCCGCCGACGCCCGAGGAATTCGTTCTCGGCGGCAAGGACTTGCCCTTCTACTTCCGCGGCAGGACGAAGACGCCGTTCGAGCCCAAAGAGCTGATCGGCGTGACACTCGATGCAGGAAAGGACGCGGAGGCCAAGGTCGCGCGTGTCGCCCGCAGCCTGGGACTCGTGGAGGAAAAGACGCACGAACAAATCCGCGGCAACAACGTGCGCGTCTTCCGGTACGCCGCACGCTCGACGCCGGCCGAGAAACAGAAGGCATTCGAAACACTACGCGCGGCCCCCGGTGTGCGCGTCGCGGGGCCCGTCATGGAGATGTTCGACGAAAGGCTCGTCTTTCTCACGAACCAGTTCGTCGTGCGATTCTCGCCGAACGTGACCGGCGACCAAGTCCACGGAATCGCCAAGGAATACGGGTTCCATGTCGTGCGTTCCGTTCCGGTCGCGGGCAACGGCTTCTTGTTCGAGGGTGAGGCCAAGGCGGACTATGCCCTTCTGGATGCTGCCAACGCGCTCGCCGCGCGCGGGGACGTGGACTACGCCGAACCAAACGCGGTGACGACATCCATGCTCTACGCGATCAGCCCCGCCGACCTTCTCGCGGGGCAGCAGTGGCACATTGCGCTCATCGATCTACCGGGCGCCTGGCATGCGCTCCGCAACAGCAACGCCCCGGGCGTGGCCGCAGGTGCTCCGGGCGACCGCACATTCGGTGACGAGGACCTCCACATCGTGGTGTTCGACACGGGTATCCAGACGACGACCGCGAGTGGTGTCGCGACGCCGACGCATCCGGATTTCCAGGGCACCGTCACGAGTGGAGCATCCAAGGTCGCGGCGTTCTACGACTTCATCAACATGGTGCCGAACAACAATTCCCTCGGGTTGGGCGGCAGCGATCACGGAATGGGATGCGCGGGCGTGGCCACGGCCCTAGCGGAGAATCCGTCCTCGGTGCTGGGAGAGACGGAAGGCGTCGCGGGCGCAGCGGGCAACTGTCGCGTCGTCGGCGTCGGCGCGCCGTTCGGCCAGCCGAACCTGCGCTGGGCGGACGCCTTCGCGTGGATGGCCGGCTTCGATCCCGGCTGGGTGGCGGACGGGGTGACCTATCCCGTGGGCACCGTGTTCCCGGCGCCGCTCGCACAGGGCGTCGACGTTCATACGAACAGCGTGCGCATACCCGATGTCGGCGTGATGGACGATGCGCTCGATTTCCTGGCGACGTACGGCCGCGGAGGCCGTGGCGTCGTGAGTTTCCTCGCGGCGGGGAACACGGCCGCGCCCATTTCGAATCCGTCGAACAACACCATCGCCGACCACGACAAGGTGATCACCGTCGCCGCGTCGATCAACACGGATGTGCGATCGGGGTACAGTTGCTTCGATCCGTGCATCGACGTGTGCGCTCCCAGCAGCGGCGACGCAGCGCAAACGGCCGCCGGCGCGCCGGGAAAAGTCACGACGGACACGGTAGGCGGCGGCAACCTCGCCGGACACACCGGCGGGCCTCTGAATTACCGGAACAACTTCGGCGGCACGTCCTCGGCGACTCCTCTGACGGCGGGCGTCGGCGCGTTGATGCTCTCGATCAATGCGCATCTGAATTGGGTGCAGGTGCGGGAGATCTTGCGGAACACGGCGCTCGAGATCGACGCGGCCAACACGGATCCCGTCGGCCAGTGGGCGCTCGACGCTGCGGGCAATCCCGAGTTCAGCCAGTGGTACGGCTACGGTCGCATCAACGCCGAGGCGGCGGTGACGGGCGCGCGCGATTTCGCAATGACCAGCGACGTCGTGATCCGCGACAACCTGGCCGACACCGGAGCGGTGCCGTCCGCCGGATGGCACGCGGACAGTCCGGATATCTGGGTGCGCAAGAACAACGACCCGATTCCCGCGCTGGCCTACGCCGCGTTGCCCCCCCACGAGAACCCGCGTCGCGGGCAGGACAACTACGTGTTCCTGCGCGTGCGAAACACCGGTACCACACCCACGAACGAGGTGTACCTGCGCGCCTTGATCTGCCATTACCCCGGCTTTGAGTTCCGCTACCCGGCAGAGTGGCAGCCCAGCACTCCTCCCAGCGGTGTGTTGCCGTCTCCGCTTGTGCCCGGCAGCTATCTCATCGGCGAGGAACTCATCGACAATCTCGGTCCCGGAGCGGACATCATCGTCAAGATGCGGTGGGATCAGTCGCTCGTGCCGCCGGCCACCGCCATGGTGGCGGGCATTCCCGTGAACTGGCATCCGTGTCTTCTCGCGGAGGTCAGCCCACACGACGGCCCAGGACCGTCCGTCGGCGGCAGCTACGACGTGAAGCGCTTCAACGATCTCGCTCACAAGAACATTACGATCGACGATCCGTCGTTTGCATACTCCGCTTTTGGCGTTGTGGCCGGAACCGCGCGGCGCGAGGGTGTGCGCTCTCTCGTGATCGATCGCCGTTTGCTGCCACCGGAGGCGAGGGTTTTCATTCGCATCGCCGACCCGGACATCATGCAGCGGTGGGTCAGCCTTGCCAAGGAGGGCGTCACGAAGCCCTCCGCGGATCTGCCGTGGTGGGGTCAACGCAAACCCCACGGCGGCCAGGAGCCCCTTGAGATACGCAAAGAACTCGCCGGCGCGTTGACGTTCCTCGATCCGGCCCGTGTGAAGGTGGATCTCAGCGACACCGAGAAACTGATCATCGAGGCCAAGGCGGGGACGCGCGTGCACAGTCACACGGTCGGAAACGGTGGGCACGTCGCGAAAGTGTCCGCGGGCCGCGAAAGCGGGCACGACGTGATCTTCTTCGACGGAGGCGGCGCGGATTCGTGCGAACTCCCGCTGCCATTGAAGGGCCGGGAGTACGTGCCGCTCGCGATCGGCATCGTGCACGCCGGGCAGAAGCGGTTCGGCGTGTTGCGGGCCACGCAACGGCTCACGGACGGAGGACTCTCACCAGGCTACGAGATTCGCTCGTGATGCAAGGAAGCGGGAACGACCTCGACAGGCCTCAACGCGTGGGCCGGCTGCACGCCGGCCCACGCGGTTCATTCCACGGCCGAGCGTCGCCTCCACCGTCCCGGTGACTCTCCCGTCCAGCGGCGGAACGCGCGATTGAAGGCGCTCTGCTCGCTGAATCCGAGCAGAACGGCCACCTCGGAGACGGACACAGCCGGGTCGTTCAAGTACCCCTCGGCAAGCTGCCCCTTCACCGATTCGGACACTTCGCGAAACGTCGTTCCGCTGGCGATGAGTTTTCGCTGAAGCGTCCGCACGCTCACGTGGAGCGCGCCGGCGACGCGCTCCACCGAGCTCCCTTCGGACAGCGTGGACGAGATCACCTTCTTCACGTCCTCGAACGGGACGGGAGGGACGTTGTCCTGCAGCTTGCGGAGCTCGGTGATGATCTCGGCGGGGATCACGTCCGGACGCGTCGACGCGATCTGCCCGAGCTTGATGAAGCAGGGCCCGAG
>CAZEPH010000187.1:0-5605 GCA_964514075.1 uncultured bacterium
AACGTGCGCTCACCGTCGAGTGGCGAACCACGCGACGGTGAGCGCGGCGAGCGCCGTGCAGAGTGCGTCTATCCTTGCGGCAGCGGTACCCCGACAAAGGTCGTCAGGTCGCCCCTTTGGACGAAGAACACTAGATCACGGCCTGCCGCCCTGCCGTCCTTGAGTGCAGCGCGCAGGTCACGTATCGACCGAATCGGTGTCTTGTTGATCTTCTTGATAACATCGCCCCGGAGCAGACCGGACTCGTTCGCAACGCTGCCCGGGTCAAGGGAGGTCACGACAACACCCGCGTCCGTTTTGAGGTTGAATTGGCGCGTGAGCTGCGGGGTAATCGCGCTCACGTCAGCGCCGAGCCAGTCGATCGTGGTCCCGGACTCGTTGTCGGTCGGATCGCCGGAGTCCCCGTCCGTCTCTTCGCTCCCGCGAGCGACCTGCTCTTCTTCGGGGAACTCGCTGAGGACCGCGCGGACGGTCATCGGTTTCCCGTCGCGCAGCACATTGACGACGACCTCCTTGTTGGGAGGCGTGTCCGCGACGACCAGCCGGAATTGCCCAACATCCGTAACCTCGCGACCCGCGAACCGCGTGATGATGTCTCCTTCGCGGATCCCCGCCTTCGCGGCCGGCGTGGCGGATTCGACTTGTGCCACCACGATCCCCTTCGTCCCCTTCGGCAGGTCGAAGCCGGATGCCAGTTCGTTGGTCAGTTCGGTCGGACGGATGCCCAGATAGCCGCGCACGACATGACCGTGCTCGATGAGTTGCAGGCTGCGCGCGCGGGCGAGTTCGATCGGAATCGCAAACCCAATCCCCTGGCTGCTGGGATTGATCGCCGTGTTGATTCCGATCACTTCCCCGCGGATGTTGCACAAAGGACCGCCAGAGTTGCCGAAGTTGATCGGCGCGTCGGTTTGAATGAAGTTCTGGTAGACGGGCGTCTCCCCCTGGATATCGAGACCGGCACGGCCCTTCGCGCTGATTACGCCGACGGTGACCGTTCCCTCCAACCCTCCAGGATTGCCTATCGCCACCGCCCAATCGCCGACACGGAGGTCATCGGCATTCCCCTCGACGACCATCGGCAGATCGTTCGCATCGATCTTCACGACGGCCACGTCGGACGTCTTGTCCGCTCCCACGAGCTTTGCCTTGAACTCGCGGCCGTCGTGCAGCCGCACCTTGATGCGGTCCGCCGACGCAACGACATGCGCGTTCGTGAGGATGTACCCATCCTTCGAGATGATGAACCCGGACCCGGAGGCGGGGATGCGCATCTCTCGCTCGCCCGAGCCCCCACCGAAGTCACGGAAAAAGTCGCCGAATGGGCCGCCTTCGAAGGGATTGGCGGTTCTCTTGACAGTACGCTGGGTGTCGATGAACACCACGGCGGGAAGCACCTTTTCCGCGACGCTCACGAACGGACTCGCTGGAATCGGGCCGGAGGCCGACTGCTGGTCGAGCGCGTGCAGGGGGCTTTGCATGTTGAGGCTCGAACTCAACACGAGACCGGCGGCGACACCGATGATAATGAGCAGTGCTGCTCCGAGGACGAAATGCCACCGTTTGCTGTGCGACCTCTCGGTCATAATGCGCGTTAACCTCCTGTGGTCGTCGGGGCGATGCCCGCAGAGATATCTACCTGAACCTGATGCGGCATCACGTCCTTCGATGACGCTGACGGACACCGCGTTGCGTTCGCTCGCGACGAGACCGTGCGTTTTCCCACGCTCTCAGTAACCGTGAATCGTAGGAAGCTCGCTCGACACACGTCAAGATGTGGTCTCGCACGTTGCCTGATGCGAGCGAAAGAACCTATCATCCGCCCGTGCATACGCCTGCTCTATTCGTGTCCGATGCGCACCTGCAACCGACGGACGGCCCGACCAGTGCTCTGGTGCAAGACCTTCACGCCCTCTTCCGGCATGCAGGCGACACTGCCTCTTCCGTGTTCATTCTAGGCGATCTGTTCGACTTCTGGTTCGAATACCGGTACGGCATCATACGCCAGTACCTGCCGACGCTTCGCGTGCTTGGGGAATTGAGCCTCGCGGGTGTTCCGGTGACCTTCATCCCTGGCAATCACGATACGTGGGTCGGTTCGGCGCTTGAGGATTGGGGGGTCCGCGTCATGCATGGCCCCGCGCGACTGACGCTGCAAGGGCGCCGGACCGTGCTCGCACACGGTGATGGGATCGGCGTCACGGAGCCGTGGACGAATGCCTTCCGCACTGTCGTCCGGCACCCAGTCACGATCGAGGCGTATCGCCTCCTCGGACCGGACGTGGGCGTTCCGCTTGCGCTCTCGATCTCGAGATTGTCGAGACGCTTCAGCGGCAAGAAGCGTATCGATCCGGAGAAGGTGCGCGCGCGCGTGCTCCCGGCGCTGGTCGACGAATCCACTGACCTCGTTGTCTTGGGGCATTACCACCAACCCTCCGTGCTCACGGACGGACGCGTGGAGTTTGCGTTGATCGCTGACTTCCTCCATCGTCGAAGCTTCGCACGCCTGGAGGGTGGAGTGTTCGAACTCTGCGTGTGGGGCGCGGAAGGAACGCGCTCTAGAGGTCGAATCGGAGCGTGAACCGGTGAGTGCTGCCAAGGCCAGTGGACGATGAGACATATGCGTAGTCGACCTGCGCTCGCCCGCTCTGCACACCTCCGCCGAACGACCCGGCCTGCGAGTCGTACCCGCTGCGCCATCCCCCGTTGAGGTGAATGAGGTCGTGAAAGAGAACCTCCGCGCCGAGGTGCAGATGTGTGTCCTCATCGCGCTGCGAAACGACGTCCGCTGCAAGCAGTACTCGCGCATTGGGTGACGGCAACATCCTGCTCATGGCCAGGCCGGCGCGAACCGTGAGCGGAAGGTCGATGTCAACACCGTTGCTTTGGCTCTTGGGACCCAGATTGCCGATTGCCGCACCGGCACGAACTCCCGGCAGAGGTGTATCCCACACGGCGCCTGCGTCCGCGGCGACCGAACCATAGGACTCGTTGTCGATGCTCTCGACGATCACCTTGCCCGCCAGCCCGACGGCCAGAGTGGGAATCACTCTGCGGGCAGCGCCGACGGACGTCGCCAGATCGTAGAAACCGAAGTGGCCCTGTTCCGCGCCCGTGTTGTCCGTCGCGATCAGATCTTCCTGCGACGCGTACAAGCCCATGACCTGCGCGCCGAATTGCACCCCACCCGCGTTCACGCCGAGCGACGCTGATTCGAGGCGAAAGCTCTGAAACCACTCGAGGTGCGTCAGACTGGCTTGCGACCGGGCTTGGTCGGCGAGTAGCGCCGGATTCCAGTACATCGAGGACACGTCACCGCCGACCGCGACGTGAGCGTCACCCATGGATGCGGCACGAGAGCCGGCTCCAAGGTTCAGGAAACGGAACCCTGGCGAAGCGGCCGACGCTCCGGACGCGCTGCACATCAACACACCCAATACCATGATCGCTTCCGTCAGACGAATTCGCACGACGCGGCTCCTCGGGCGCACAGATGAGGCGACGCGACGCCGGATGGCGTCGCGTCGCCAGAATAGGACCCCGCACGACTCGGGTCAATCGAGCCGAACTACTTGCGCCGGCGGTCGCCGTCCTTGTCCGCCGCCGAGTTCGGTGGCGGTGTGTTGCGCGCGTTCGATCGGTCGTCCGTGCGACGATCGTTGGGCGCCGGCGCCCTCTCGCTGTTGTCGGTCGATCGATCGCGCCGGTACACTTTTCCGTCCGACTCACGGTGCTTGTTCGCCGGAGGGAGATCATTGTGGCGCTCCTTCGACGGGGTCCAGGTGTACCGGTCGGGCGCTCGACGTGGTTTGTTTCGGACGTCGCGATCCTTCTCCCACGCGGAGCCGCCCGACCCACCCGGCGAGCGAGGCGGCTCTCGCCGGAGATCCGAAAAGCGCTCGCGAATCTCCCACCGCCGAGCGGAGGACCATTGGCGCGGCAGCGAGCTCCACCGCGGCGGACATGAGTCGCGCCGGTAATACACGTACAGTGGAGGACAGGTTCGATGGACGTACGAGCGTGACCGGTAAGACCAACCTGCTGAGATGCGGATGTCAAACGTCGAGCAGCGGTCGTAATACGGGCGCAGCACACGCCCTGCATAGTAGCCGCCGCCGTGGCAGTCGGAACAAACGTACCGCGGATAGGCGACGCGGCGCTCAACGTAGAAGTACGTGTAGTCGCTGACCCCATACGGATCGTCGTTCAAGATGTATTCGTTCAGACGACCGCACCACTCGAATGGGTCCCCCTCGACGTTCCGGTACGAGATGCGCGACACATCGTACCCTGATTCGTTCCACGGGAGGCGCGACCAGAGCGGGCGGCTGCTCGCAATCGCATAGATGTATTCCACACCTTCCGGACCGGACGCGATGTACGCGCCGTCACCGTCGAGTGGGAAATTGTACGTCTTTCCTGCGCGGAGACGGTATTCGTCGTCGGGATCGGTGGGGTAGAGAAGGTGGACGCGCCCTTCGGTGTCGATGTCGTAGAGGGCGACGTAGCTCGCGCGCGAGACCTTGACGCGCAGGGTTACTTCATCGCCTGGTTCGAAGATCGCCCCGTCATCTCGATTCGTCCGCACCTCGATGTCGACATCGTCGGTCCGCCGGCCAAGGGCCGATGCGCTCGTCACGGAAAGGGCCGCCGCAAGCGCGGCCATGGGGAATAAGCTCACCGTGTGGGTCATTGCACACCTCGATTCGTGCCCGCCGTACCGGCGGGCGCCAACTCTGGATTCCCGGCATCCAGCTGATACGACCAATCGACACTCACGCTGGACAACCCTGCGTCCAGAGACCGTACGTAGATCGCGGCGAAGTGATTGTCCTCCGTCCAGATGACATACGCGTGACCGGGGATCACTTCCACAGTGCCAGTGGGTGACCACCCGCCGTCCGGCGCCCAGTCCACCTTCGTCAGACCCTCGTCGATCGTCGCGAAGCCCGCATCTTGAATCTGAATGTCCGCCCCGGGTCGCGTTAGGAACAGCGCCAGAGATCCGGTGTGGTCGAAGTAGATGTCCGCGCACACGCAGTCGAAGGGCACGCGCGCGAACTCCGACAAGTCAAGAGCGCTGCGATCTGACTGTCCCCCACTCGCCGAGTAGAGGGTGGTGGATCCTTCCGGCCGAGGCGTGTCACGCGCTGCGATGGAGAGATCACTCTCATTGCTGTGATCGTCGAAGGCCGAAATCCGGTAGTAATACGTATGCCCATTCGTGGCCGTCTGATCGACGAAGCTCGTGGTGTAGACGGTGGCGCGAACGGAAAACGGCCCATCGATGGTCGATCCCCGATAGACGCGGTAGCCCGAGAGGTCCGCTTCATCGTTCCCGTGCCAATACAGGCGCACTTCGTTGTCACCTGTGATCGAGAGAACCCCATCTGGCGCCGACGGTGGTGTGACGTCGCCATTCAACTCGTCGCATCCCGCGGTCAGGACAACCACTCCGACAAGGAGACTTGCTTGGATGATCTTCTTCATCGCCACCCCCACTGTGAGAAACCGCGACGCGTCCCTAGACATGGAATGGCGCCGGTCGGTTTGTTGGGTGACGGCGAATGCTGGGGAGAAAATAGAGAGCGGGCACCGGTGTCTC
>CAZEPH010000188.1:0-5604 GCA_964514075.1 uncultured bacterium
GAACTTCTCGGCAACGGCTCGCTGTGTGGCGTGCAAATCGCACCGTCGAAGCCGCTGCTCTTCTTTGTGATGCCCGCGGGTGGCTTCTTCACGATCGCGCTCCTGATGGCGCTCTTCAACGCGGTGGACGCGTGGCAGACACGCCGGCGCACCGAGCGAAACGCGGGCGCACCGCGCACGGGGACGTTCGATGTGTAGGGCGCTCGCGATCGCGTGCGTTCTCCTTGCCGCCGGCACGAGCGCGTTCGGCGGAATCCAGCGCGCCCGCGTGGAGTCGGCCACGACGCTCCGTCTCACGCTGGCGCGCGACGCGCCGCTCGACGCCGCCGCCCTGCGCGTGGCCGACGAGCGCGCGCCGGACGTGCCGCTCACGGTGACCGGCGTCGAACGCATCGACGGCACACACGCCCGCGTGACCGTCGCAGAGACACTCACCCGCGCGGAGAGCTACCTCGTGTCGCAGCGCGGCGTGCCCGGATCGGTCAGCGCGCGGCCCTCGCGCTGGGGGATCCTCCTCTCCACGGTCCTGGCCGCCGCGCTCATCAACAACTTCGTGTTCACGCGCTATCTCGGACTGTGCATCTTCTTCGGCGTCTCGAAGAAGCGCGACACCTCACTCGGCATGGGCGCGACGTTCTCGATCGTGATGCTCGTCACGGGCATGCTCTCGTGGGCGATCTACACGTACGTTCTGCGCCCGCTGCATCTCGGATTCTTGCAGGTGGTCGTGTTCATCGGGCTCGTGGCGTTCATCGTGCAGATGCTCGACACGATCCTCAAGAAAGTGCAGCCCGGGCTGCACCGGCGCTTCGGCATCTACCTCGTGCTGATCACCACCAACTGCATCATCCTTGCGGTCCCGTTGCTCAACGCACAGGCGAACGCGGGGCCGCTCGACGCGGCCGCGCTCTCGCTCGGTTCGGGCGTGGGATTCGCCGCGGCGCTCTTTCTGATGTCGTGCGCGCGCGAGCGAGCGGATCTCGCGCGCGTGCCGCGCCCGTTCACCGGACTGCCCATCGCGTTCGCGCTCGCGGGTCTCTTCGCGCTCGCGTTCATGGGCTTCTCCGGACTGGATTTGTTCCGATGACGCACGACGTCCTCGCGAGCGCGCTCTGGGGCATCGCGGTGATCGCGGTGCTCGGCCTCGTGTTTGGCTTCGCTCTCGCCGTCACCGCCGCGCGCTTTCAGGTGCAGACGAACCCGCTCGTCGACAGCGTGCGCGAGCAGCTTCCGTCTGCGAACTGCGGCGCGTGCGGCTTTGCGGGATGCCAGGCGTACGCGGAAGCCGTGGTCGAGCGCGCGGACGTGCAACCCACGCTCTGCATTCCGGGACGCGCGAGCGTGGCGAGCGCGGTGGCGGAGCTCACGGGCAAAGTGATGGGAGCGGTGCAGGACCGCATCGTCCTCCTGCGCTGTCATGGCACGAGCGCGTTTGCGAAGACGGAAGCGGAGTACGCGGGCATCTCGACGTGTGCGGCGGCGTCGCTCGTCTTCGGTGGACCGAAGGCGTGTAAGAACGGGTGTCTCGGCCTCGCCGACTGCGTGCGTGCGTGTCCGTTCGACGCGCTCACGATGAGCGACGAGAGCATCCCGGTGGTGCACACGGAGCGCTGCACCGGCTGCGGCATCTGCGTGACGACGTGCCCGAAAGGCCTCTTCGACCTGTACCCGCGCGATCATCGCATCGAGTTGTCGTGCGTGGCGCGCGACAAGTCGAGCGTGGTGCGCTCGACGTGCGAAGTCGGCTGCACTCTCTGCCGCAAGTGCGTCGCGAAGTGCCCCGCGACCGCAATCGAATGGAACGGCGCGACGATCGTGATCGATCACGCGACGTGCATCGCCTACGGACCCGGATGCGCCGAGGTCTGCGTGGACGTGTGTCCCAGCACGATCCTGCACCGCCTGGGCCAGCGTCCTCACCCAGAAGCCGAACAGCTCGCACCGGCGAGCGCATAGGAGACGACCATGCAGAAGACGCAGGCGACCACCGGCACGAACACGCGGAGCATCACGATCGCGATCGTCGGGAGCGGCGGCGACGGGGTGGCCCTCCTCGGCGATCTCCTGCTGCGCATCGCAGCGGACAAGGGCCTCTACGGGATGCTGGTGCAATCCTACGGTCCGCAGATCCGCGGCGGCGAGTCCGCCGTCGTCCTCCGGCTCGCGACCGAGGAAGTGCACTACGAGGGAGATCACGCCGACGTCCTCTTGTGCTTTCACCGCGCGGATCTCGCACGCTTCCAGGGCACGGTGCGGCTGCACGCGTCGAGCATCGTGATCCTCGACTCCGAGGATCGCACCGTCGCGCCCGTGGGGTTTCTGTTCGATTCGCTCACGAGCGCGCACTACACGTTTGCGACCGTCGTGGACGGCGTGGAGGTGGCGGGACCGCCGAAGAACATGCGCGGCCTCGCGGTTCTCTGTCGCGCGCTCGGATGGAGCGCGGAAGACGCACACCGTGCATTGCAGAAGCGCTTCGCGACGCGCCCGAAGATTCTCGAGGGCAACTGGGACACGTTCCGCGCGATGTGGGACACGCACACCGACGTGCCCGCGCTCCCGCACCTTCCGGGTAGCGACGCGTTTCTCGACGTGGAGACCGGCAACGAAGCCGTCGCGCGGGGCGCGATCGCGGCAGGGTGCCGCTTCTTCGCGGGGTACCCCATCACGCCGTCGTCCGAGATCATGGAGAAGTTGATGGTGGACTTGCCGCGCGCGGGCGGGCAACTCGTGCAGGCAGAAGACGAGATCGCTGCCCTGGGCATGGTGGTCGGCGCGAGCTTCGGCGGCGTGCCGTCGATGACAGCGACGTCGGGACCGGGGCTCTCGCTGATGACGGAGATGATCGGCCTCTCGTCGATGGCGGAGATCCCGGTGGTCATCGTGGACTGTCAGCGCGCGGGACCCGCGACGGGCATCCCGTCGCGCACCGAGCAATCGGACTTGTTCCATGCGGTGTACGGCGGGCACGGCGACTTTCCGCGCGCGGTGCTCGGCATCTTCGACGTCGTGCACGCGCGCGAGGCCATGTGGAAGGCGTTCACTCTGTCGGAGACGTACCAGTTGCCGGTGATCGTTCTCTCCGACGCGTACATCGCGCAGCGCCGGCACGTGCGCGCGTCGGTCCAGCCGCATCCCGAACCCCCGCGACGCACGGTGTGGCACGCGGGCGACGCCGCGGCGCGTTTCTCCCTCGACTCTCCCGACGGTGTCTCGCCGTTTCACGTGCCCGGCGCGGGTGGAATGTACATGGCCGCGGGTCTCGAACACACCGCGGACGGCAGCCCGTCCTCCGACACGGTTATGCACCAGCGCATGAACGCGAAGCGCTTCCAGAAACTCGAGACGATCGCACGCGAAACGGCGACGTGGTACCGCGCGATCGGACGTCCCGACGCGCCGCACGGTCTCGTGGGATGGGGCAGCCAAGCGGGACTCCTGCACGAGTGGGTGCGCGCGCATCCCGATTTCCGCGCATTCCTGCCGGAAATCATTCACCCGTTTCCCCTCGAGGGATTTGCGGCGTGGCGGCGCGGACTCGTGTCGCTCAGCGTTGTCGAACTTAGTTACCAAGGGCAATTGCACCGCTACCTGAGCGGGCTCACCGACATGAGCGGCGTGCACTCGCTCGCGCGCAGCGGCGGCGCGCCGCTCGCGTTGCACGAACTCGAACACCTTCTCGCGGAGGCACGCGCATGAAACCGAAAGACTATCGTTCGCAGCTCGACCCCGTGTGGTGCACCGGGTGCGGATCCTTCGGCGTTCTCAAGGGCCTGTCGCAGGCGCTCAGCGACCTGGCCGTGCCCGTCGAGAAACTCGCGGTGATCTCCGGCATCGGGTGCTCGAGCCGCTTGCCCGGCTACATGAATGCCTATTCGTTCAATTCGCTGCACGGACGCGCGCTTCCCATCGCCACGGGGCTGAAGGTGGCGCGGCGCGACCTGACGACGCTCGTAATCGGCGGCGACGGCGACGGGTTCTCCATCGGACTCGGGCACATCCCGCACGCGGTGCGGCGCAACGTCGACATGACGTACATCGTGATCGACAACGGACTCTACGGACTCACGAAGGGACAGGCGTCCCCGACCACCGACAACACCGTCCGCGACCAGTTCAGCGGCGGCACCATCGACGACAAGCCGCTCAATCCTGTGCTGCTCGTGCTCGCGTCGGGCGCGTCGTTCGTCGCGCGCACGCACGCCGGCAATCTGCCGCACGTGCGGCAGGTCGTGCGCGAGGCGATCGCGCATCCGGGGTTTGCATTCGTGCACGTGCTGGCGGGGTGCATCACGTACCAGCCGGGAGGATACGCGGACACGCTGTACCAGCGGTGCTTCGTGCTGCCGGACTCGTACGTGCCGAACGACTACGCGGCGGCCGCGGCGCTCGCACGGCAGGACGACTTCGCGCTCGGCGTCCTGTATCGCGCGACGCCCGCGGGCGACGACCTCTCCCCCGCGACCGCGTGAACGTCAAGAGGCCCGGCCGCACTGTGCGACCGGGCCTCTCGCACTGCCTCGACGGCGACGCCTACCGCGCCGTCAGGATTGCAACCCCCTTCACTCCATCCTTCGTGATTGGCCCGCTGAGCGTTCTGCCGTCCGCGCTGAGGGTGCCGACGAACGTTGCAATCGGCTTCTGATCGAACGAGCGTTCCAGCGAGAAGATTGTGATACTCCACCCCTCCGTCGCCCGAGCGACGCTCTCGCAGCCCTTGCAGCCGATCGTCGCGTGTCCTTCCCACCCGTCCGTTGTGGCGTGTTCGATGTGGATTGTGATGTCGTCCGCGCGTCCGTCCTGCAGGACGTACGTGCCCACGTACGTGTCGTACGCGTAGGCGGCGGCCGCCGCGTGCTGGGCGATCACGATCACGAGCGCAACGAGCGCGCCGATCACGATCGCCGCCGCTATGCGAACGCCAAGTGTCCGAGTGACCATTGCCACCTCCTGTCCCCCCGCCGGTGCTGTTTGGCCCTCGACGGGGCGATACGCCTTGTCCACGGCTCGCATGATGCCGGACCCACGACGCGGGCGCACTGGTGCGCTCGGAGCGCTCCCAACGGAGCATGGCGTCTGAGCCCGCAGGCGAAGCCGTTCGCGGACGAGTGTTGACGGTCTCCGGCGCCCCTCACTAGAATGCGCGCCCAGCCGAGGGAGTCACGCACGACTCCCTCCCCCGCATCACCCACGCACTTCTTCAAGGAGGACTGCGCGACTCGACGGCGCCGGACCGCGGCGGCGAGTCCATGCGATGATCGCGTCTCTTCGCCGTGTGCGCCGCACCGTTCTTCTGTGTGCGCTCGTTTCTTCGGTATCGTGCGCAGCGCACGCAGCCGGCGTCCGCGACCTCCTCGATCCCCAAGCCGCCGCGCGCGAGCGCGCTGAACGGCAACGCGCGGTGCGCGACTCGCTCGCTCTCAGCCGGATCGCGATCCCGCAGGACGACGTGGCCGACGTCGCCGTGGATCCTCAGACCTACATCGTCGGGCCGGGCGACAAGCTGTCCCTCACCACGTGGGGCGTGATGAACACGTCGCGCCTTGTCGTCGTGTCGCCCGAAGGCGAGGTGGTGATCCCGGGAGCCGGGAGCGTGCGTGTGGG
>CAZEPH010000189.1:0-5602 GCA_964514075.1 uncultured bacterium
GGCACCGCCTGGCGCTGCATGTTGGAGCCCATCAGCGCGCGGTTCGCGTCGTCGTTCTCGAGGAACGGGATCAGCGAGGCCGCCACCGAGACGAGCTGCTTCGGCGAGACGTCCATCATGTCGATCTCTTCGCGGGCGAGCATCACGAACTCGCCGTTCTCGCGCGCGGAGATCACGTCGTTCTTGAACTTCCCGTCGCTGCCGACGGCCGCGTTCGCCTGCGCGATGGCGACTCGCTCCTCCTCGAGCGCCGACAGGTAGCGGACGTTGTCCGTCACCTTCGTGTTCTTCACCTCGCGGTACGGAGTCTCGATGAAGCCGTAGTCGTTCACGCGCGCGTAGGTCGAGAGCGACGCGATCAGGCCGATGTTCGGACCTTCCGGCGTCTCGATCGGGCAGATGCGCCCGTAGTGCGTGCTGTGGACGTCGCGGACCTCGAAGCCCGCGCGCTCGCGCGTGAGGCCGCCGGGGCCGAGCGCCGACAGGCGCCGCTTGTGCGTGACCGCCGAAAGCGGGTTCGTCTGGTCCATGAACTGTGAGAGCTGGCTCGAGCCGAAGAACTCCTTGATCACCGCCGAGACGGGCTTGGAGTTGATCAGGTCGTGGGGCATGAGCTGCTCGATCTCCTGCAGGCTCATGCGCTCCTTGATCGCGCGCTCCATGCGCACCAGGCCGATGCGGAACTGGTTCTCGAGCAGCTCGCCCACGGAGCGCACGCGCCGGTTGCCGAGGTGGTCGATGTCGTCGGTCGTGACCCACTCCGGGTCGCCCTCGAGCCACTTCGGCGTGCCGGTGCGCAGCCAGATCAGGAACTGGATGATCGCGATGAAGTCCTCTTTGCAGAGGATCGTCAGGCTTTCCTCCGGCGCTTTGAGCGTGAGCGTCTTCATCCGCTCTTTGGTGCCGAACAGCTTCGCGTGCTGGAGCTTCGTGTTCAGCTTGTACCGCCCGACCTTGCCGAGGTCGTAGCGCTTCTCGCTGAAGAACAGCTTCTTGAGCACGTCCTTCGCGACGTCCGTGCGCGGCGGCTCGCCGGGGCGAATGAGGTTGTAGATCTTGTTGAGCGCGTCGGTCTGCCGCTCGAGCGGGTTGCCGCTCTTGCACGGGTCCTTGCGCAGCGTGTTGCGAATGACGTCCGCCTCGTCCCGGCGGTGAATGTCGAACACTTCGAGCGCGCTCACGCCGGCCTTGCGCGCGAGCTCGATCTTTTCGTTCGTCACCTCTTCGCCGGTTTCGATGAGGATCTCGCCGGTGTCCGGGTCTTCCACGTCCTGCGCGGAGATGCGGCCCGCCGCACCCGTTTCCTTCTTGCTGCGCGCGCCGCCGAGATCGATCTTCTCGACCGGGTAGAACAACTCGAAGAGCTGCCGGTCCGTCGTGTAGCCGAGCGCCTTCATGAGCACGGTCACCGGCAACTTGCGCCGGCGGTCGATGTGGACGTAGAGGATGTCGTTCACGTCGAAGCTGAATTCCACCCACGATCCGCGGTACGGGATGATGCGCGCGGAGAACAGCTTCTTGCCGTTGGTGTGGAACGTCTCGTCGAAGAACACGCCCGGCGAGCGGTGCAGCTGCGAGACGATCACGCGCTCCGCGCCGTTGATGATGAACGTGCCCTTCTCCGTGCAGAGCGGCAGCTCACCGAGGTACACCTCCGACTCGGTGATTTCCTTGTCGCGCTTCTCGCGCTTTTCGCCCTTCGGGACGGCTTCGTCCGTGACGTCTTCGCGGATGATCAACCGCAACCGCGCCTTGAGCGGCGCGGAGAACGTCAGGTCGCGCTCTTGGCACTCGTCCACCGAGTACTTCGGCTCGCCGATCGTGTAGTGCAAGAACTCCAGGCGAAAGCTGTCGTTGGGATCGGAGATCGGGAAGACGCTCTCGAACACTTCCTGCAAGCCCTCGCGCTTGCGCTGCGCGGGCGGAACGTCGGATTGCAGGAACGAGCGGTATGACTCCACCTGCACGTCGAGAAGGTTGGGGATGTCCGCGGTCCATTCGCGATCGATCTTGCTGTAGCTCTGGCGCTCACGCTTCTTTGCAGCTTTCATCGTGACCTCAAGTGGAGGCGGCCGCGCGCAGCGGAGTGCGCGCACGGCGAGGGGAGAGCGTGTCGTTCATGTGATGCAGAGAGGGAATGGGAGCCCCCCGCACGCGCGAGGGAAAAGCGCCGGACGCCCAGGAGCTTCTGCTCCTGGGCCGGCCGACCCTCACCGCGAGGGAGACTGCGAGAACGCAAGCTACTTGATCTCGACGACGCCCCCGGCTTCTTCGAGCTTCTTCTTGACGTCGTCGGCTTCCTTCCGCGCGATCTTCTCCTTGACCGCCTTCGGAGCGCCTTCGACGAGGTCCTTGGCTTCCTTCAGCCCGAGACCCGTCAGCTCGCGCACGACCTTGATGACCTGGATCTTCTTGTCGCCCGCGGTCATGAGGATGACGTCGAACTCCGTCTGCTCCTCCGCCGGCGCAGCCGCGCCGCCAGCCATCGGCATCCCGGCCATCGGCATCATCATGCCGCCGCCCGCAGCCGCCTTGACGCCCCACTTGTCTTCGAGCGCCTTGGTCAACTCCGAAATCTGCAGCACAGTCATGCCGCTCAGGTGATCGATCAGCTGGTCTTGGGTCAGTTCCGCCATTGCAGTCTCCTTCTCTGATTCGACGAACACGTTCTCATGACGCGTCCGCTGTGAAACTTCGACTGTGTCTGCGCCGATTCGTTAGGCGCCGGGCGCGGGGTTGTCGCCCTTTCCTTCGCCGCGCTGCTGCAGCACGCTGAGCAAGTCCGCAGATCCGGCCTGCAGCGTGCCGAGAAGCTTCGCCGCCGGCGCGTTGAACACGCCGAGCAGCATGGCTTGCAATTCCGGCTTGGACGGGAGCGCGGCGAGCGCCTTGACCTGCGCCGATTGCACCGCCTTGCCCTCGATCACCGCCAGACGCACGACCAGCTTGTCGTTCGTCCGCGCGAAGTCGGTGAGCAAGCGCGCCGGGGCGACAGCGTCTTCACGCGAGACGACCACGCCGCACGGTCCCTTGAGGTCGCCCGTCAGGGCATCCATACCCACGTTGCGCGCCGCGCGCTGGAGCAGCGTGCGCTTGACGACCTTGTACTCCACCTGCTGCGCGCGGCACTTGCGGCGCAGATCCTGCATTTGGTGCACGGTGAGACCCGTGAAGTCCGTCAGGTACACACCACTCGCCGCGGTGAGCGCGGCCGTGAGGCCCTCGACGGTCTGGATCTTCTCTGCAGTCGCCACGTTGGTCTCCTCCCTACTTCGCGATCGCGAGGACGTCTGTCGTGTCCACGCGCACGCCCGGGCCCATGGTGGAGCTCAGCGTGACGGACTTGAGGTACTGCCCTTTCGCGGCGGACGGCTTCGCGCGAACGAGCTCGCGCAAGAACACGCGTGCGTTCTCGAGCAATGCGTCTTCGGAGAACGACGCCTTGCCCACAGGCACGTGCACGTTGCCGCCCTTGTCCACGCGGTATTCGATCTTTCCGGCCTTCAGGTCGCGCACGGCCTTGGCCACTTCGAACGTCACCGTGCCGGTACGCGGGTTCGGCATGAGTCCGCGCGGGCCGAGGATCTTTCCGAGCTTTCCAACCTCCACCATCATGTCCGGCGTGGCGATGATGGCGTCGATGTCGAGCCAGCCTTCGTCGCGGATCTTTGCGATGTAGTCGTCGCCACCGACGTGTTCGGCGCCGGCCTCGCGCGCTTCCGCGCCCTTCTCCCCCTTGGTGAGAACGAGGACGCGCACCGAGCGACCCGTTCCGTGGGGCAGAACGACGGTGCCGCGCACCTGCTGCTCGGCGTGGCGCGGGTCAACACCCAGGTGGCTCGAGATCTCGATGGTCTCGTCGAACTTGGCTTTCGCGGACTGCTTGACGAGGCTGACCGCGTCCTTTAGCACCACCGCGTCCGGACGGGTGACCGTCTCCGAGGCGGAGCGATATCTCTTTCCGTACTTCACAGGTTGTACCTCCACGAGGTGCAAACCGCACCGCACGCGATGCGTCCCTCTGACTGACGAAACCTAGACGATCTCGATGCCCATCGACCGCGCGGTGCCCGCAACCATCTTCATCGCGGCATCGACGTCGTTTGCATTGAGATCCGGCATTTTCAATTCCGCAATCTCGCGGACCTGCGCCGTCGTGACCTTGCCCACCTTGTTGCGGTTCGGCACGCCCGACGCCTTCGGCAGATTCGCGGCCTTCTTCAAGAGCACCGCCGCCGGCGGCGTCTTGGTGATGAACGTGAAGCTGCGGTCCTGATAGACAGTGATCAGAATCGGGATGATGAGGCCCGCTTGGCCTTGCGTCTTCGCGTTGAAGGCCTTGCAGAACTCCATGATGTTCACGCCGTGCTGACCGAGTGCCGGTCCCACCGGCGGCGCGGGGGTTGCGTTCCCCGCGGGGCACTGCAATTTCACGATCGCTGTGACACGCTTGGCCATGAGTCTCTCGCGTTTCCTAGACCGGCTGAACCTGGAGGAAGTCCAACTCCACCGGTGTGGCTCGTCCGAAGATGCTCACCATCACCTTCACCTTATTGCGGTCGGCGTTGACGTCGTCGATCACACCGGTGAAGTCGGTGAACGGTCCGTCGATCACGCGCACGTGATCGCCCGCCTTGAACGGCGCCGCTCCCGGCGTCCGCGCACGGCGGTCTTCCTTCTTCATCAGGATGTTCTCCACTTCCGATTCCGGAAGCGGAGACGGCACCTCGCCCTTGTCGCCGTGTCCCACGAAACGCGTGACGCCGGGGATGTTCAGCACGAGGTTGCGCGTTTGCTCGTTCATGACCATCTCGAGGAAGACGTAACTCGGGAAGGTCTTGCGGCGCGTGATCGTCTTCTTGCCGTCGCGCATTTCCGCGCGGTCTTCCTCGGACAGGTAGATCTGTCCGAAGCTGTCCTCGAGGTGATACGCGTGGATCGCGCGCTTCAGGTTTTCCGTGACCTTGCGCTCATGCCCGGAATACGTATGCAGCACGTACCAGCGCTTCTTTGTGTCCGAGCCGGAGACGGCCGCGGGGCTGTCCGCCATTGAGTCCTCTTACCTGATAATGAGCTTCACGGCCTGCGTGAACAGCAGGTCGATGACGCCGATGACGATCGACACGATGAACACCGACGCAATGACCACCATGGTGGACTCGCGCAGTTCACTGCGCGTGGGCCACGAGACTTTTTTCGTCTCGACCGCCACCTCGTCGATGAATCCTCGTGCTGCGTCGACAATGGACATCGTGCGCCTTTCGAAAGAGAGTGGCAGGCCTGGAGGGATTCGAACCCCCAACCTACGGTTTTGGAGACCGCCGCTCTACCAGTTCGAGCTACAGGCCTATGCCTACTTGGTTTCCTTGTGCGCCGTGTGGTGCCGGCACGTCCGGCAGTACTTTCGGAACTCGACACGATCCGGGTGCTTCCGCTTGTTCTTCGTGCTCGTGTAGTTCCGGTTCTTGCAGTCCGAGCACGCCAGCGTGATCTGGTCGCGGACGTTCGCAGCCATGAGCCTCTACCCCTCTCCTCGATACTCTCGCCTACGCGTGAATCTTCGCGACGACGCCGGCGCCGACGGTGCGGCCGCCCTCGCGGA
>CAZEPH010000190.1:0-5591 GCA_964514075.1 uncultured bacterium
GCCCGGGGCATGGGCCTCACGCGGACGCGGTTTGCGGAGCCCACGGGAATCTACGCGGAGAACGTGTCCACTGCGCGGGAAATCGCGGCGATGCTCGCCGCGGCCTCCCGCGACTCGACGATCGCGCGCATCATGCAGACATCGGAGTACACGGCTGTCACGTCGCGCGGCTCGCACCCGTTGCACAACACCAACCGCCTGCTCTCGAGCCAGTGGGCGATCAAAGCGGGCAAGACGGGCTACACGACGCGCGCCGGCTACTGTTTGGCGACGACGCTCTCCGACGATTCCGGGACGCAGTACACGGGCGTCGTGCTCGGCGCGCCAAGCGCGTCGACGCGCTTCGCAGACGTCTCACGCATGATGGCCTGGGCGACGGGACGCTAGCGCCCGAGACGAATCACGCGGCCGGACGACGTCGCGCGGCGGCCGCCGCGATCCACCACGCGATATACGTAGACGCCGGGCGCCGCAGGGTGGCCGGCGTCGTCGTTTCCGTCCCACACGACAACACCGTCACCCGCCCGCGCGCGAACGGCGAGCGAACGCACGAGACGCCCCGCGGGTGTGAGAACCTGCACGACCGGCGCCGCATCACGCGCGTCGTAGAGATGGTAGGCGATCGACGTACGCCCGGCGAACGGTGAGGGCGACGCCGCACCCACCGCGGCCCAGAGCGGTGCGCTTCGGTCCGCGCCGTCCGCCACACCCGTCACGAACGACTGCAGCGTCGCCGTGAGCGCGAGCGGGTTCGCGTAGTAGCCCTCATACGTGTTGCCAACGTTGCCCGAATTCGCCGGCAGCATGAAGCTCCACGAATCCACGGTGAATTGCGTGTTTTGCGCGTTGGTCGCATACACGCCGCACTCCCCCCACAACCCGCCCGAGCCGGTACTGCCGTGCGGATCCGATCCGCCGTCCTGGTACCAGAAGCGAATACTCTGCGCGGGAGCCTGCGAGTAGTCGGAGACGAGAATGTAGCAGCCGTGCGGCGAATCCACTTCCCACCAGCGCCCGAGCGGCGTGAGGCTCGGGGTGTCGGTCGCGCCATCGACGGTGAGCGGACCGTTCGCACCGCTCGCGCCGGAGTCGTCGTAGTGCGTCATCGTGCCGGCGTTCTGGTTGAAGTCCATCGTGTACCGCAGGAAGTTGATGTCGAAGAACGTGGAGATGATCGTCGTGTTCGTGCGGATGAACGACGGGTAGTAGAACGCCGTGGCATCGAGTGCGTCGAAACCCGTGAGCTTGGACGTGAAGCGTTCGATGAAGCGGACCGGTCCGAGACGAACGCCTTGAATCGTCGTCGCGAGATCCTCCTCCGTGTACGTGAAGAGCAGCACCTTCACGCGCGACTTCGCGCGGTCCACCAAATCGACTCCGTCCCCGCCGCCCGCGGCGAGCACAGACATCTGGGTCTGGATGTTCGCTTTTCCGTCGAGGAAGTCGATCTGGTATGTGGTGCCGGTGATCGTATTGGTGGAGGTGCCGGAGTAGGTCATGTAGTTGGTGCCGACCGGCGTCACGCTGGGCGCCGTGAAGAGGTACGCCCACGCCTTGTTGTTCGTGAGCGGGTCGGTCGCCGCGATCTCGTAGCGTGAGGTCTGATTCACGCTGCTCGGCCACGCGGTGGGTGGCGCCTGATCGCCGCCATCCTGCACGACGACCGCGAGTTCGTCGTTCGCATCCCACACTCCGTCGTCCGCGGTGAAGTAGCTGCCGGTGGCCGTCCGCTCGTCGATCTGAAACGGAATCTGCGTCCACGTGCCGCTCGCTTCGACGTACGCGAACACGACCATCTGCGCGACGTCCGTTCCCGCGAAGGACGGTGTCTGGGCGCCCGTCACGACGATCGGTTCGACGTTCCGCGTCAGTGTGCGCGCGGCGTGAACCGGAGCGGAAACCAGGAGAGCGCAACAAGCAGATGCGACGATGCGCGTGATCATGCGTGTCCCCTTTCGCGTTATCGATGACGCCGCGGCCGGCGGCTCTCGCCGCCGAACCAGTAGGTCACGGAGATGTTCGTAATCGGGACGACCGGCGCCCCGCTCGCGTAGAACCCCTGCACGAACGGCGTGCGATCGTTGAACAGCACGTCGACGTCCAGTTTGCGAATGCTGGCGCGTGCACCAATGCCGAACGTCGTGGGAAACGTGCGCTCGCGAATGTGCTGCGGCGCGAATCCTGAGAACGGATCGGTGTTCACGGAGTCGCGTTCGTCGACCGTGTAGGCCTTTTGCGCGCCCACGCGAAACGCCAGCCAGTCCCACGGCGCCATCTCCGCTCCGCCGACCAGCGCGGGCGCCTGCCGCAACGTGCGGGGCGACAGCGTGGCGGGCGCGCCGTTCACGACCGTGCGCACGTCGCGCGTCGTTCGATCGTACGCGAGACCGAAGAACATCGTGAAGTCCTCGGTCGGCGTGAGCGTGAACGCGGCGCCGCACTCCACGCGCCGCGCGGGCGATTGGGCGTGGATGACCGACGTGACCGAGTCGGTTTCCCCCGTCCGAACGACGGTGTCCGACCCGAAATCGTCGCGCGAGTAGAGGCCGTAGACGTGCACCATCACGTCGGGCGCGAGGTCGGCCCCGACACGCACGCGCACGTCCCACGGCGCGCGGCCGTCGTTCTCGAGCGCGACGGAACGCTTCCCGTTCGCGTAGGTGCTGTCGAGGGCGAACGTGCGATCGCCGGCGCCGCCGGCCACGTCCAGACGCACCCGGTGGTTCGGCTCCCATCCGAGGCCGACGTTCAGGCGGGCCGTCGATGCATCGGTGCGCACGCGCCGCGGCGACGTGAGTTCGCGCACGTCACTGCCGCGTGCGGCGAAGAAGGCTCGTACGCCAGCGTCGAAACGCTGCGAGAGCGTGTGCCCGTAGAAAACCTCCACGCCGTCGCCTGCGGACGGAATCGGCTCGGGAGCTTGCTGCTCCGCCACCTCGCGCCCAAACACTACGCCAAAGACGCCCCAGTGTTCCGCGCGCGGATACGACACGAATCCCCCCATCGACCGGCCGGTGAAATTCAACTCACCGGAGTTGCCGAAGTCCTCGGGATGCGTGACGCGTCCCAGGTCCGCGAGGGCGGTGTTCCGGTACCGTACGACGAGAGCGGGATAGTCGAACACGTTCACCACGTCGTCGAGCATGTCCGAGCGCCCGCCGAGTCCAGCGACGCGCGCGGTGCTCGCACGCGATTCGACATGCAGAGCGGTGCCGCACAGGAAGACGACGAACGCACACGCACGGCGCGCGGTGACCAGTCGCTGAAGCATCGAGGGAATCTCCGGATGCGACTTCGGCGAGGAGGTTGGAGAGACGCGGGACTCTACGTGCCTCTTCGACGAGGCGTCAACCACGAGCCGCGTCGTGCGCCGCGTGCGGCGGCGCCAGCGGAGCGCGTGCATTGGTGCGCTCGACGACGATGACCGTGATGTCGTCGTCCGGCCCGCCGTCGGAGAACTGACGGAGATCGCGCAGGACGCCGTCCCGAATCGTGACCGCGCCGTGCGCGCGCAGCGCACGCACGACCGCCGTGAGGCGATCGTCCCCGTACAACTCGTCCCCGCGCCTGTGCTCGGTGATGCCGTCCGTGTGCAACACCAGCACGTCGCCGGGATCCACGCGGGTCTCGTGCGACGTGTACCGTCCGACCCACTCCACGCCGAGCGGTGGTCCGGACGACTCCAGACGATCGACGCGGCCGTCCGCGTGCATGACGAGCGGTGCAACCAACCCGGCATTCGCAGCGCGCACGTGCCCGTTCTGCGTGTGCAACACCGCGTACACGAGCGACACGAATCGTCCGAGTTGATCCATCGCGGCCACGTGACGCGCGAGCGCGGTCAGCACGTCCGCCGGATCGGCGCCCGCTCGCGCCTCGGCGCGCACGTGCGGCGCCAACGACGCCAGGAGGAGCGCAGCGGGAACACCATGCCCGCTCACGTCCGCCACGACGAACCCCACGGCGCCCTCTCCCAGTGGGATGTAGTCGAACCAGTCGCCGCCGACCGCCTCTGCCTGCACGCACTCGCCGGCCACCGCGTATCCCGACAAGAGCGGCGTGCGCACGGGTAGCAGGCGTCGCTGCACCTCACGCGCCAGGTCCAACTCGCGCGCGAGACGCGCCGCCTCGACGCGCGACTCCGAGAGGCGCGCGTTGGCGAGCGCGATACCGACCTGCTCGCCTACGGTGGCGAGCAGGGTGAGATCGTCGCGTGTGTACCACGCGCCCGATCGGCGGGGGCCCAGAGCCAGCAGAGCCGGCGTGTGCCCCTCCGCCACGCACGGCACGAGCACGGCCGCGTGCAGTCGCAGCGCGGTCGTTCGATCGTCGTCGGACAACCCGCCGGGCAGCGTGACGCGCGGGCGCTCGAGCGGAAGCGGTTCGGCATGCGCGGCCAACGCCGCACCGATGGATGCGGGAATCTGCGCGGGGAATCGCGCTCGCGCTTCCGGCCACTGCGCCAGTGCGCGCAACACTTCACCGGACTCCGGAACGTAGAGCGCCGCGCCGTCGGGGTGCAGCGCCTCCCCCACGCGATCCGTCACGATGCGCGCGAGCCGCGCGGGATCGATCAGCGTCGAGAGCGCGCGGCTCACGTCGTGCACCGTCGCCGCGTAGTCGTAGCGGCCGCGGAAGAACGCGCGATCCACGAACGCTTGCACGCGGCCGTGCACGGGCACGGCGAACAACGCCACGGCGACGAACGAGAAGATCGAGAATACCGCACTCGACCCTCCCGTTGCTTCCCGCAGAACGCTCCCGAGTCCCCACACGAGCGCCGCGTACAGCGCCACCAACAGGGCGGTGACAATCGAGTACGCCACGCCGCGACGCACGATCAGTTCCGCGTCCAGCAGTTGATATCGGACGATCGCGTACCCGAATGCGAGCGGAACGCAGAACAGCGCTAGCGCGGCGTACCGCGCGCCCGGCACCACGACGCCGGGTGCAATCGCGTACGCGAGCGACACGAGCCCGGCGGGAATCACTCCGATCACGGTCCCGATGAGCGCCACGCGCAAACGGCGTCGCGCTGCGGCTCCGCGCGCGGACACGAAGGCCTGCACGAACAGCGAGATGCTCGCGAGAAGAGAGAGCGCCAGCACCGCAGCGGTCGCGCCCGCGAGGATCCGCCCGATCTCGGGGGAGAGTCCCTGGCCGCGGGTTTCACGCAGGTTGATGACGAGCGCCCACGCGAAGAGCGGCGCCGGGAAGACGTACGGCATCGCGAGGAGCCACGGGCGACGGGCGAGCCAACGTCGCGGCTCGGGAAAGAGCAGGAAGAAGTGCAGCAACCACGCGGGCCACAGGATCTGCGCGGCATCCAGCACGGTGGCGTCGAGCGCGAGCAGAATCGGCGACCGCGTGGCGATCGGTTCGCGCACGAGCCACGCGATCGTCAGCATGTTCAGGCAGAAGAGAAACGTGAGCGCGGCCGGCTGTCGCCACACCGCCCACGCACCCAACACCACGCACAGCACGCCGGCCACGGCGAGCAGCATCCGCCACAGGATCTCGCGCGCGGGAGGCACGTCCCATGTGAGCGAGCGGGTCAGCGTCTCGGTCCCGCGTTCCACGCGCAGGGTGTG
>CAZEPH010000191.1:0-5568 GCA_964514075.1 uncultured bacterium
CAGGCCGGCGTGACCGGCGCTTACCGCGCGGTCGTGTACATCAAGGAGAACATGAAGCTCGACGCGAAGACCGCGTCGGACAAGGACAGCAAGGAAGTCGTCGCGATCTGCACGAAGTACGCGCAGAAGGGGATGTGGAACATCTTCATCGTGATCTTCTGCTTCGCGCTGGCCCTGCCGTTCTTCAACTCCTACTTCTTCATCGGCTACCTGATCGCCATCGCGCTCTTCGGCCTGTTCCAGGCCATCTTCATGGCCAACGCCGGCGGCGCCTGGGACAACGCCAAGAAGGTCGTCGAGACCGAACTCCGCATGAAGGGCACGCCCCTGCACGATGCCACCGTGGTCGGCGACACCGTCGGCGACCCCTTCAAGGACACCTCCTCGGTCGCCATGAACCCGGTCATCAAGTTCACCACGCTGTTCGGTCTGCTCGCCGTGGAACTCGCCATCGAGATGTCGCGTGGCACGGCGACGGCTCTGGCCGCGGTATTCTTCGCGATCTCGGTGGTGTTCGTCTGGCGGTCGTTCTACGCGATGCGGATCGAGACGGCAAAGTAGCTGCGTCCTCGTTCCGAGTCCCCGGAGGCGCCGTGCCTCCGGGGATTCGCGTTTTCGCGGCGCAGGGAGTAGTCTCCGTCCATGAGCGACATCGTCATGGTGGGCACGCGTGTGAGACGCACCGGGCTCCACCTGCGGCCGTCGCACGGTCATCGCTCCTGCGGCGTTGATGATCCCGACACACGCAAGAGAATCGCCGACGTCGTACGCGCACCGGTGGCGGAGTGCCGCGAACACGAACACCGCACCAGCACCACAGCACGCGAATGACCGGACGGACCGGGATGTCGCGCACCCACACAGAGGGACGCATGTGCCGTTTACCCACCTGAAGTTGCACCCCACGCTCCTGCGCGGTATCAAGGAACTTGGATTTACCCGACCCACGCCGATTCAGGAGCAAGCAATTCCTCCCGCCCTCCAGGGCCGAGACGTTCTCGCGACCTCGATGACCGGCAGCGGCAAGACCGCCGCGTTCCTCCTCCCGATCGCACATCGCCTCATGGACCGCCCGCGCGGCGCGTCGCGTGCGCTCGTCCTGACGCCCACGCGCGAGCTCGCCGCGCAGATCGTCGCCGACATGAACGATCTGGCCGTGCACACGCCGATCACCGCGGCTGCGGTGTACGGCGGCGTGGGCATGGGACCGCAGGAGCACGCGTTTCGCAGTGGCGTGGACGTGATCGTCGCCACACCGGGACGCTTGCTGGACCACTTCCGCTACAGCTACGCGAAGATGAACAGCCTGGAGTGCCTCGTGCTCGACGAGGTGGATCGCATGCTGGACATGGGCTTCATCCAGGACATCCGCCGCGTCCTGCGTCACCTCCCGCACAAGCGGCAAACGCTCTTCTTCAGCGCGACCATGCCCGGTCCGATCGACTCCCTCGCGCGCGAGATGCTGCGCGATCCGGTCACGATCGCGCTGCAGCGCACCGCCGCGCCGGCCGCCGGCATCACGCAGGCGCTCTATCCGGTACCCCAGCATTTGAAGACAGCGCTGCTCACGCGGCTCTTCAACGACGGTGTCCTGCACCGTGCGCTGGTGTTCGTGCGGACGAAGAGCCGGGCGGACCGCGTCGCGCGTTCGCTCGATCGCGCGGGCGTGCGCGCCGAGAGCATGCACAGCGATCGCTCGCAGAAGCAGCGCACGCTGGCGTTGGCCGGATTTCACAAAGGACGGTTTCACGCGCTTGTGGCGACGGACATCGCCGCGCGTGGCATCGACGTCGAGGCGCTCGGACACGTCGTGAACTACGACGTGCCGAAAGTCGCCGAGGACTACATTCACCGCGTCGGCCGGACGGGCCGCGCGGAATTGCGCGGGGAGGCATTCACGTTCGTGTCACCAGATGAAGAAAAGGACGTGCGCACGATCGAACGCGCACTCGGCAAGAGACTCCCGCGCGTGACGCAGCCGGACTTCGACTACAGCGCGCGCGAACCACAGCCCACGTCCCACGGCCCGGCCCGCGCGCGCCCCTCGCACACGGGTCGCCCCGAGCAACGCGGCGGCGCGCGTGTGAGCGAGAACCGCCGCGGCGCCAGCGCACCGGCCACGCCGCGGCGCCCCGCGTCGCCCGACCGGCACGGGGGTTCGCAAGCACCGTCGCGCCGCAGCGTGCGCGTGGCCCCCGCGGCCCCGTCCGCCACCCCGGCGTACGGGCGCGGCCGCGGCTCGGGACCCCGCCGGCCCGCCAAGCCCGGCAAGCGCCGGTAATCCATCCCGCACAATTCCGCCGTTGACGGGCCGCGTCTTATATGTGACCATATGGTCACATATGAAGGACGCTCTCGACCCTGTGTGGAAAGCGCTGGCCGATCCCACGCGCCGGCGCATCTTGGACCTCCTGCGAGACGGCCCGCGCACCACGGGCGATCTCTGCGGGAAGTTCGGGGGCGTGACGCGCTTCGCGGTGATGAAGCATCTCGGCATTCTCGAAACCGCGGGGCTCGTCATCGTGAAGCGGCAGGGGCGAGAGCGATGGAATCACCTCAACGCGGCGCCGATTCGCGCGATCTACGAGCGCTGGATCGATCCGTACGAGGAGGTGTGGGCGGCGCGCACGTCGCGACTCAAGCGCGTCGCGGAATCGATACGCACGAGAGGAGAACGCACATGAGCACGGACACGGCCACGCGCAAGGAGATTCACTCGCTGCAGATCGAGCTGTCGATCGACATCGCGGCGTCACCGGAGTCGGTATTCGCGGCGCTCACCACGGACGTTGCATCGTGGTGGGGACCGCCGTACTGCGACGAGAACGACGTCACCGACATCGTCCTGGAATTGCGTTTGGGCGGGATGTTCTACGAAACGTACGGCGCCGGGCAGGGCTGGATCTGGGGGCGCGTCGCGGGATTCGAAACGAACAAGTGGCTCGAGATCGACGGCCCGATGGGACTGCAGGGCGCGGTGAAGGGCAGCATCAAGTACACGCTCGAACCGAAGGGGACGGGAACGCGCCTCACGCTCTCGCACCACGCGATCGGCTTGTTCGATCCGGAGGCGCAGGAGATGTACTCCGGCGGATGGACCGACTTGCTCGGCACCCGTCTCAAGGCGTTCGCCGAGAAGGGCGAGGTGACGGGGCTTCGCGCGCACCGCGCCACGCGCAAGAAGTAGCGACACACACGCTCACGAAACGCCCCGGGCGCGCACGCGCTTCGGGGCGTTTCGCGCATGCATCCGCGGGGGGAATCGCGTAGGCTATCGACCCGCTCTCGCGGCAACCTCATACGCGGAGGCCTGCATGACGCACCGAACCCTCGTTCTTTGTGCCGCACTGGCGCTGTCGTGCGCCACGGCGACGACGGCCGCAACGACCTCCCCACGCCCGGCCACGGCCGATCCACATATCTGGCTGGAGGACGTCACCGGCACGAAAGCGCTCGCGTGGGTGAAGAAGCAAAACGCGCAGAGCACGAAGATCGTGACCGCCTCGCCGTCGTTTCCGCAGACGCGTGACCGCTTTCTCGAGGTCCTCAACTCCACGGACAAGATCCCGTGGGTGAGCAAGATGGGACCGCACTACTACAACTTCTGGCGCGACAAGGACCACGTGCGCGGTCTGTGGCGCCGCACGACGCTCGAGGAGTACCGCACGAACGCGCCCGCATGGGAGACGGTGCTGGACCTCGACGCCCTCGGCGCCGCGGAGAAAGAGAACTGGGTGTGGGAAGGTGCAAGTCCGCTCGTGCCCGAGTACACGCGCTGCCTCATCCAACTCTCGCGGGGCGGGGCGGATGCGTCCGTCGTGCGCGAGTTCGATTTGACCACCAAGCAGTTCGTGCCGGACGGCTTCACGCTGCCGGAAGCGAAGAGCTCCGTCGCGTGGCACGACCGGAACACACTCTTCGTTGGGACCGACTTTGGGGCGGGGTCCCTCACGACGTCGGGCTACCCGCGCGTGGCGAAGATGTGGACGCGTGGCACGCCGCTCTCGTCTGCGACGGTGGTCTTCGAAGGGCAAAGCAGCGACGTCTCCGCGATCGCCTACACCGACCGCACGCCGGGATTCGAGCGGGATTTCGTCGCGCGCGGCACCACCTTCTTCACCAACGAGACGTACGTGCTTCGCGGCGGACAGCCCGTGAAAATCGACAAGCCGGACGACGCCGACGCATCCGTGCATCGCGAGTGGTTGTTCCTTCGCTTACGCTCCGACTGGACGACCGGGGGCCGCACGTGGCCCGGCGGATCACTCCTCGCCTGTCGGTTCGACGAGTTCCTGAACGGATCGCGCACGTTCGACGCGCTCTTCACACCGAGCGAGCGCACGTCGCTGGACGACTTCTCGCCGACCCTCAACACGGTGATCGTGAGCGAGTTGGACAACGTGAAGAGCAAACTCTATGTGCTGCGGTACACCAACGGAGCCTGGTCGCGCACACCGCTCGGGGGCATGCCGGAGATCGGCGTGCTCGACGCCTCCGCCGTCGACGACATGGAATCGGACGACTACTTCCTCACGTCGACTGGGTTCCTCACGCCGACGTCGCTCTCGCTCGGCACGGCTGGCGGCGCGGCCCCCGTCCTCCTCAAGCACGAGCCGGAGTTCTTCGACCCGTCGCCGTACACGGTGACGCAGCACGAAGCTGTGTCGGCGGACGGGACGCGCGTTCCGTACTTTCAGGTGGCCCGCTCGGACCTCGCTCTCGACGGCGCCGCGCCGACGATTCTCCACGGTTACGGCGGTTTCGAGGTGGCGATGACTCCGTACTACAGCGGATCGGTGGGCCGGGGGTGGTTGGAACGGGGCGGCGTCTTCGTGATCGCGAACATCCGCGGTGGCGGGGAATTCGGTCCCCGGTGGCACCAGGCCGCACTCCTGGCAAACCGGCCGCGCGCGTACGAGGACTTCATCGCGGTTGCCGAGGATCTCAGTCGCCGCCGCGTGACGAGCGCGACCCACCTCGGATGCATGGGCGGATCGAACGGAGGGCTGCTCGTCGGCAACATGCTCACGATGCGGCCGGACTTGTGGGGTGCGATCGTGTGCCAGCAGCCGCTGCTCGACATGCGCCGCTACAACAAGCTGCTCGCGGGCGCGTCGTGGATGGCGGAGTACGGCGATCCCGACAAGCCCGAGGAGTGGGCGTTCATCCGCACGTTCTCCGCGTATCACAACGCGTCGAAGACGGCGCACTACCCGCCGACGCTCTTCACGAGCTCGACGCGCGACGATCGCGTGCACCCCGGACACGCGCGCAAAATGGTCGCGCGACTGCAGGCGCAAGGGCACCCACACATCCTCTATTACGAAAACGTGGAGGGCGGGCACGCCGGCGCGGCGGACAACACGCAGCGTGCATTCATGTCGGCGATGGCGTACGAGTTTCTCTGGCAGCACTTGAAGTAACGAGGACGGTCCCGGGGCGATGAGACAACCCCGGGACCGTCGTGCATCTACCGCGCGAGGACGATGCGCCGCTGCGCGCGGTCGCGATCCGTCTCGACGCGCATCCAGTACACGCCGCCCGCGGCGAGACGCCCGCGTGCGTCGC
>CAZEPH010000192.1:0-5567 GCA_964514075.1 uncultured bacterium
ACGCGTTCTGCACGAGATACTCGACCTCCCCGCGCGCACGGCCACGCCGGCGGCCCGGTAAGCCGCGCCGATGAGCGCCCGCATCCTCGGCATCGGTCTCGACGGCGCCACGTTCGATCTGCTGGACCCGTGGTTCGCCGCGGGCAAACTCCCGACCTTGCGCGCGCTCTGCGACCGCGGTGTGCGCGCACCGCTCGAGTCCGTGTTGCCGGCGCTCTCGCCGCAAGCGTGGACGTCGTTCATGACGGGCAAGAACCCCGGCAAGCACGGCGTGTGGGACTTCCTCGTGCACGAGCCGCACTCCTACGACATCCAGTTCACCAACGCCGCGCAGCGCCGCGCGGCGAGTCTCTGGCGATTGCTCAGCGACGCGGGCCGCCGCGTGTGTGTGATGAACGTGCCCATGACATTTCCGCCCGAACCGGTGAACGGCTACCTGCTCTCGGGGATGGAAGCGCCCGGCGTCTACGCCGACTTCGCGTATCCCCCCGCGCTGTATCCGCGCCTCAAGAAGGAACTCGGCGGATACAACATGCACGGCGATTACTGGATCACCGGCAGCGCCGACGAGTACCTCGATCGCGTGCACGCGACGATCGCCGATCAAGCGCGCGCGCTGCGCTTCCTTCTTGCGGACGACGCGTGGGATCTGTGCTTCATGGTATTCGGGAGCACGGACCGCGTGCAGCATCACTTCTGGGCGCAGATGGACCCGCGCCACCCGCATCACGATCCGCACGCGCCGGCGCGTCATCGCTCCGCGATCTACGAGGTGTACGCGCGCATCGACGAGGAGATCGCGCGCGCGATGGAGCACCTCGCGCCCGACGCCACCGTCTTCGTGATGAGCGATCACGGCGCTGGCCCCTACGAGTCCATCGTGTACCTGGACCGATGGCTGGCCGCGCGGGGATACCTCGCATACCGCGCGACGCGCCACGACCGCTCGCCGCACGCCCTGCTGATGCGCGCCACCGAGGAGACGTACGTCGCCCTGCGCCGGCGTTTGCCGCGATCGCTCAAGGACTGGCTCAAGAGCACGCTGCCGACGGTGCGGCGCGGCGTGGAATCGTACCTCCTGACGTCGGCGATCGACTGGTCCCGGACGCGGGCGTTCTCGCTCGGGATCGAATCGACCCGCATCTACGTGAACACGGCCGGCCGCTTTCCGCAGGGCGCGGTACAGCCGGGAGCGGAGTACGAGACCGTCGTCGCCGCGATCGCACGCGACCTCGCAGAGTTGCGCGACCCGCTCACGGGCGATCGCGTGGTGGAGCGTGTGTACCGCCCGCGAGAGCTGTACGACGGACCGCTCGTGCACGAGGCGGCCGACCTCATCGTGACATGGGCCGGCGACCGCTACATCACGCGCAAGGCGTACGGTCCGGACGATCCCGGCACGGCGCCCGAGTTCGTCGGCCGCGATCTCTCGGTCGGCGAGGTCGGCCGCCTGATGTCGATCCCGCAGACCGGCACGCATCGTCGCACGGGCATCTTCATGGCGGCAGGACCTCCATTTCCGGCGGGCCTTCGGCTCGCGTCCGCGAGTATCATGGACATCGCGCCGACCGTGCTCCACCTTCTCGGCGTTCCCGTGTCCGCGGACATGGACGGACACGTTCTCGTTGACGCGTACGCCCCAGATTTCCGCCGGGCGCATCCCGTCGAGGAGGTGCGGCACGAGAGAGGCAGCAAGGAGAATGATCTGCTCCACGAGCCAACCGCGGCCGAAGACGAAAGGGTGAAGGAGCGGTTGCGCGGCCTCGGGTACATCGAATGACGCGTTTGGTGCTCGTCGACCGCGACGGCACGATCAACGTGCGGCGCGCGGACGGCTACATCGACCGCGCCGAAGACGTCGTGTTCGTGGACGGCACGTTGCATGCTTTCGCGCAGCTCGCCGCGGCACGCATTCCGTCGGCGATCGTCACGAATCAGGCGGGCATCGGCCGGGGTCTCGTGCGCGCGGCGGACGTGGCGCGCGTGAACGCGCACATCATTGCCGCGCTGCGCGAGAACGGCGCCGACGTGGAGCGCGTGTACTGTTGTCCGCACGCGCCGGAAGAGTCGTGCGCGTGCCGCAAGCCCGCGCCGGGGCTCATTCAGCGCGCGCTGCGCGACTACGAGGTGGACGCGGCGGATGCCGTCGTCATCGGCGACGCCGCGTCGGACGTGGCCGCGGGCCAGGCTGCGGGAACGCGTACGATCCTGGTGCTGACGGGACGCGGCGCGGAGGATCGTTCCGCATGCTCGCCGACCGCGATCGCTGCGACGCTGGACGACGCTGTGCGGTTGATCGTCACGGATACACTCACGGAGGATGCGACATGAGATCCAAGCTGCAGTTCCTGGCCGCGCTGCTCGCGTGCGGCCTCGTGCTGCTGCCCGCTCTCGCGTGTGCGAAGCAAGCGCACTACAGCATCACCGAGCAGCTCTTCCTGCCCACCGTACCGAACATCCTCATGGTGTACATCCCCGGCATCCTGCTCATCACCGTCGTCTCGGTCCTCGCGATGATCCGGCCGGAGGTCGGGTTCCTCTTCTACGTCGCGCTCCTGCCGTTTCGGTCGATTCAGGTCTTTACACTCGGCGGGGCGGACGTCGTCCTGCCCGACCTCGTGACGCCGCCCCTCGTACTGGGATGGCTGATACGTGGCACCTATCTCGGCGAGCAGCGGTACTCCCCGTTCCGGCGAACGGGTGTGGACGCCCCGCTGCTCTTGATGACGTTCTGGATCATGCTCTCACTCTTCTGGTCGGTCGGATACGCGAACACCTTCTCGAAGATCATCCAGATGTTCTACGGGCTCGTGCTGTTCTACATGGCCGTCCAGTTGATCAAGGACGCGCGCTACTTGATCGCGCTCTCCGTGGCCTGGGTGCTCGGAGCGTTCGTCAACTCCGCGGCGAGCATTTACAACTACGGGCTGACGGGAAAACGCTCCGGTGGGCTCAACGTCAATTCGCTGGAGTCGGCGATGTACGGGCTCTTCGGCATCTCGCTGACGATCGGATTCTGGGCGGGCGTACGGGGACAGAAACGGTGGCGCACGGCGATCATGATCGGATTGATCATCCAGCTCGTCGGGTTCGTCATCGCGCAGTGCCGCGGGCCAATGCTGGGACTCATGGCGGGTCTCGTCCTCCCGATGATCCTCAGCTCCGACATTCGCCGAATGGTGATACGCGGCACGGTCGCTGCCGTCCTCGTGTACGGTGTGCTGCTCCTGGTCTCCGAGTACTATCACCTGCACATCTACAATCCCTTTCACCGGCTCCTAGAGACGGGGGCGGGACGCGACGTCGGCCAGGCCTACCGCATCGACATCTGGCAGTCGATCCTCTTCCATGCGCTTCCGGCGGCGCCGCTGCTCGGCGTGGGCGCGGGGAGTTTGGGCGGTTTGCTCATGAACTGGGGGCACATTCAGTTGTACCCGCAGCAAGTAGCGCATTCGATGTACTTGGAGGTGCTGGCCGCGCTCGGCCCCGTCGGTTTCGCGCTGATGCTGTGGTTCTGGATCGCATACACGCGGCGCCTGTGGACGTACTTCCACCAGATCGAGGACCACTTGTGCCGCGGGGTGCTGCTCGGCGGCATGTGTGCGGTGGTGTCGAAGTGCGTGGCGTCCACGACGTACGGCTTCTACATCGAAGACCGTTATCAATGGACGACGCTGGGGATCGTGCTCGCCTTCGCGAAGGTCGGCATGGAACTCCGCGGGCTCCGAACGCCCATGTCCGATCCGCCGGTACAAAAGTGGGCGACGCGCCCCGTGTGGTTGGGGGGAGCCGCCGCGCGACCGGCCGTGCTTCCGCCGGTCGCCTCGTAGTCGGCTCTCAGTCTCCCGGGCGCCGCGGCGCGCGCGGCAGCGCTTCGAGGAGTACGGGGTTCCGCCCCAGGGTGACCTTGACGCGTGCCTTCGAATCACACGTGAGCGTGCTCGTCATGAAGTCCGTCTCGGGATTGACCGCGGCTCCCGTCGCCTTGTTCGGAACCAACTCGGTGAGTTGCACCTGCGACGTGCCCGCGGAGAACTGCACCGTCGCGGCGCGAGACGCCGGGGGCGTGGCCTCCAACGCGTAGTCCCACCACATGACGTAATTGCGCCGGCCGAGGGAGTCGGGGACGGCGTAGCAGCGTACGTTCGCCGTCGAGGTGACGGGTTGCATGTTCCTCCACGATACGCCCTTCAGCCAATCGACGACCTTCTGCATGGAGTAGTACGAGAGTTTCTTCGTCGACTTGTCCTTGAGCAGTAGCCCCGTGTAGCTGAATTGATTGTTCGGCGGATACGAGGGACATCCAAAGCAATCGGTATCCGTGATCTGCGACCACAAGACGACGTCCACCCCGTTTGCCAGCGAGTAGAGCATCCGCTTCACGAGACCGCGCGCTTGTTGCGTCTCCGTCTGCATCGGCAGGAACTGTCCGCTCGTGCCGGCCGACGGTTGTCCCGCATATGTGGCCGTTTCTGTTATCCAAATCGGAACCGTCGCGACCGCGCGCCGTTGCAGGATGTTCTTGATCGAGGCGACGTCCGTTCCGATCCAGTCGTATCGCTTGTCCGGCAGGGCGATGGTGAGAGACGTGTCGGCCAGGCCGAAGAAGTGGTAGTCCACCGCGTCGTAGTACCGGCGCCCCGACCCTGTCCCGCCGCCGGCGAGCACGTCGAGGTAGGTCAGAACAGAGTCCATGTAGCTGGGCGTCATGCCGCCGAGTACGATCTTGCATTCGGGGCACGTGGCCTTCACTTCGTCCGCGGTGAGCTGCACGAGCCGCGCGTAGTTGTACTTCGAATCGCCCCAGAAATTCGGGTTCATCGGCTCGTTGAAGACCTGATACCACGTCACGAGTCCGCGCAACGCGTTGACCGCACCGCGCACGTACGTGCTGTACGAGTCGGGATAACACGGGTAGTGCGCCGCCGTCGTCACGGGACCGCATGCCGCGTTGTCGCGATCGTTGCTGGGATCGAAGTTCACGAGCGGCGTGATGCCGTTCTGTACCTGCAACTGTGCCTGCGCAACGGCCGTCGAGAACGTGTCTGTCGTGGCTGTCGCGCGATTCCAGTGTAGGCCTCCCGCTTGCCCGCCGCTGTTCCTCACCCATGTCATCTCGCCGAGCGACTGATAGAGGGAAAGCGCCTGCGTGGGACTCACCAAACCGAAGGCATCCAGAAAGCCGAAGTGCGGATCCCCGCTGAGCGCTCCGGGAACGGGCGGCGGCGGTGGGCCGGACGCTTGCACGACGTCGATCGAGAAGCTCATCCGGTCGAGCCTACCGGCGCCCCGTGGAGCGCCCGTGCCAGTTGGTAGCCCGCGCCTGACCCGTGCGCGGTCAGACCGGCTTGACGCTAACGCAGTCGCAGGCGACCGAGGCCCGGCTGCGAGCGGCGGTCGCCGGTCGGAAGATCCTGCACCTCGCCTGTCACGGCATGTCGGATGCCAGCTACGGAAACCTGTTCGGCTGTTTGGCGCTGGCCCCCGGCGCACCGGGCGATCCCAACGACGACGGGTTTCTCTACGCCGCCGAGATCAACGGTCTCGATCTGAGCGCCTGCGAACTG
>CAZEPH010000193.1:0-5558 GCA_964514075.1 uncultured bacterium
AGTCACGGACATCGTCGTGCTCGTCGTCGCCGCCGACGACGGCGTCATGCCGCAGACCATCGAAGCGATCAATCACGCGAAGGCGGCGAACGTGCCGATCATCGTCGCGATCAACAAGATCGACTTGCCCGGCGCGAATCCGGAGATGGTCCGCACCGATCTCGCGCAACGTGGACTGTCGCCCGAGGAGTGGGGCGGCAAGACGATCATGGTGGAGATCTCTGCGAAGCAGGGCCGCAACATCGAGAAGCTGCTCGAGATGATCCTCCTCCAGGCGGAGGTGCTGGAACTGAAGGCGGCGCCGCGCCGCGCCGCGAAGGGCGCGGTGATCGAGGCGCGTATGCACCAGGGACGCGGCGTCGTGGGCACGGTGCTCGTGCAGCAAGGCACGCTGCGCGTGGGCGACGTCTTCGTGGCCGGCGCGCAGTGGGGACGCGTGCGCGCGCTGCAGAACGAACGCGGCGGCCGCCTCGACGATGCGGGGCCGAGCACGCCGGTACAGATCCTCGGATGGGATGGCACGCCGAGCGCCGGCGATACGTTCGTCGTCGTGGACGACGAACGCGCGGCGCGCGAGATCGCCGGCAAGCGGTTGCAAGCGCACCGCGAGCAGGAGTTCCGCCAGCGCCGGCACGTTTCGCTGGACGACATCTACGGGCGCATTCAAAAGGGCGAGTCGAACGAGCTCAACGTCATCATCAAGGGCGACGTGGACGGATCGGTGGAGGCGCTGTCCGATTCGCTCAACAAGCTGTCGACCGACGAGGTGAAGCTGCGCATCATCCGCACGGGCGTCGGCAACATCAGCGAGTCCGACGTGCTGCTCGCCGCGGCGTCGGATGCGGTGATCATCGGCTTCCACGTCCGACCGGACCCGAAGGCGCATGAGGCCGCGAACCGCGAGAAGGTGGACATCCGCCTCTACCAGGTCATTTACGAGGTGGTGGAGAACGTGAAGCAAGCGATGTCCGGACTCCTGAAGCCGGAACTCAAGGAAGTGGTCCTCGGCACCGCGGAGGTGCGCGAGGTCTTCCGCTCCTCGAAGGTCGGCACGATCGCGGGCTGCCGCGTGGTCGCCGGCAAGGTGACGCGCAACGTGAAGGCGCGTCTCGTCCGCGGCGGGACGATTCTGTGGGACGGCCGCCTCGCGTCGTTGCGCCGCTTCAAGGACGACGTGCGCGAGGTGGAGGAAGGCTACGAGTGCGGTATCGGACTCGAGGGCTTCCAGGACATCCACCAAGGCGACCTGATCGAGACGTACGAGATCGAGGAGAGGCGGCGCGAGCTGTAGTCGATGATCGTCGGCACGGTGGAAGTCGAGCTGCTCCTGCCGGGCGCGTCGTCGCTCAAGGAGAAGCGCGCCGTGTTGAATCGCCTGAAGGATCGCGTGCGCGCGCGTTTCAACGCGTCCGTTGGCGAAACAGGGCATCAGGAGCTGTGGCAGCGCGCGCGCATCGGCGTGGCGATCGTCGGCCACGAGAACACCGGCCTGCGCGATCTGCTCGAGGCGGTGCGCCGGCACATCGAACAAGACGATCGCGTGCTCGTGACCGACTGCGTGATCGACGTGCAGTAGCCAGCAGGAGGAGGCGACCGTGCAGGGCCAACGGCTCTCCCGCGTCAACGATGCGTTGCGCCGCACGCTGGCCGAGTTGATCGAGAACCGCATTCGCGATCCGCGCCGCGGGTTCGTCACCGTCACGCGCGTGGACACCGTCGGGGACTTGAGCTACGCGCGCGTGTACGTCAGCGTTCTGGGATCCGCGGAACAGGTGAAAGAATCGCTCTCCGTGCTGCAGAACGCACGGGCGTTCCTGCGCGGGGAGGCGTCGCGCGAGTTGTCGCTCCGGCTCATGCCGGAATTGCGCTTCGTCCTCGACACCTCCCTCGAAGAATCCGATCGCCTCGACCGGCTGATCAAGCGCGTCCAGAGCGGCGAGATCATCCGCGACGAGGAGGAGGGCGAGGCGTGACGGACGGCGTGCTCGTCGTCCACAAGGAAGAGGGCGTGACGTCGCACGACGTGGTCGCGCGCGTGCGGCGCGTCGTGGGACGCGGCGTGTCCGTGGGACACGCGGGCACGTTGGATCCCTTCGCGACCGGCGTGCTGGTGGTCGTGATCGGTCGCGCGACGAAGTTGGTGCCCGTGTTCGTCGGACTCGACAAGGTCTACGACGCCACGCTGCGACTCGGGCGCGTCACGACGACGGACGACCGCACGGGGGATACGATCGCGGAGTGCGGGGTGCGCGTGACACCGGCCGAGGTAGAAGCCGCGTGCGTGCGTTTCGTCGGTGCGATCGACCAGGTGCCGCCCCAGGTGTCCGCCGTGCGCGTGGGCGGCGAGCGCATGTACCGCCGCGCGCGGCGCGGCGAGTCCGTCACGCTCGCGCCGCGACGTGTCACGATTCACGCGATCGACGTTGCCTCCGTCGAGGGGCCGCTCGTGCGCCTGCACGTGCGATGCGGATCCGGCACGTACGTGCGGGCGCTTGCACGCGACCTCGGCGCGGTGTTGGGCGTCGGGGGTTCGCTCGAGGCGCTCGTGCGCTTGGAGGTCGGGCCGTTCTCGCTGGATCGAGCGCTGGACTCGCGCGCACTGTACGCTTCCGACGCGCGCGTGCGCTTCGCGGATGCGCTTCTCTCGATGGAACGCGCGACGGGGTTTCTCCCGGCTGTGCGCCTGACGCGGGAGCAGGCGGAACGCGTGGCCAACGGCCAGGCGCCCGCGGCGACCGAGGTGACGATCGAGGGCGACACGTCGGACGCGCGCGGCGTTCGCCTGCTCGCACCGCACGGCGCGCTTCTCGCACTGGCGGACGCCCACGCACGCGATGCGCACGGACGGCTCGTGCTGCTGCGCGTGCTGCGGGAATGGCCGCACGCCGACGCGTCGATCGACACGGGGGCCGCGTGAGCCAGACGCACGCGCTCACGGTGGGCGTGTTCGACGGCGTGCATCTCGGTCATCGCGCCGTCCTCGGTGCGCTGCTGGAGCAGGCGCGAGTCCGCGCCGCACGCGCGACGGTCGTCACGTTCGACCCGCATCCGCTCGCGACGCTCGCGCCGGATCGGTGCCCCGCGCTGCTCACGCCGATCGACGAGCGCGTCGAATTGCTGCGCGCGCTCGGCGTGGACGACGTACGCGTCGAGCGATTCGACGCCGCGCTGGCCGCACTCTCGCCCGCGGATTTCCTCGCACGGCTCTCCGCCACCATGCGCCTGCGTGCTCTGGTGGTTGGACCGGACCACGCGTTCGGGCATCACCGCGAGGGAACGCCCGAGATGCTCGCGGCTCTGGGACTTGAGCAGGGTTTCACCGTGCACGCGGTGGCGCCGGTGACGATCGACGGCGCGCCCGCGGGCAGCACCCGCATCCGCCGCGCGCTGGAGAGCGGCGCGCTGGCGGAGGTGGAGGCGGTACTGGGCCGGCGTTACACGCTGCGCGGTGTGGTGGGACACGGGGACGCGCGCGGGCGCACGCTCGGCTTTCCGACGGCGAACATCACCTGTCCGCGCGAGAAGGTTCTTCCGTGCGACGGCGTGTACGCGGTTCGCGTCGCGCGGCGCGCGCTGAACGGCGCCGCACCGATCGCGGGCGCGATGAACGTCGGGATGCGGCCGACGTTCGGCGGGACCACGCGCACGGTGGAGGTGTTCCTGCTGGATTTCGCGGCCGACGTCGTCGGGGAGGAACTGGACGTGGAGATCGTCGCGCGCCTGCGCGACGAAGAACGCTTTGCGTCGAAGGATGCGCTGATCGCGCAAATGACGCGGGACGTGGCGGAGACGCGGCGCGTGTTACGCGAGCACGTCCCGCAGACGCGATAACGGAAAGAGGACGAGAGTGGGCTACCAGTACATCTACACCATGAAGGACTTGCGTAAGGTCGTGCCGCCGAACAAAGAAGTACTCAAGGGGATTTGGCTGCAGTTCTTCCCCGGCGCGAAGATCGGCGTACTGGGCGCGAACGGCGCGGGAAAGTCGACGCTGTTGCGCATCATGGCGGGGGTCGATCAGGACTTCATCGGCGAGGCGTCGCTCGCCGACGGCGCGACGGTCGGGTTCCTCTCGCAGGAACCGCGTCTCGATCCGACCAAAGACGTCATGGGGAACGTGGCCGAAGGCGTTGCCGAAACGAAGGCGCTGGTGGATCGATTCAACGAGATCAGCGCGCGGTTCGCCGAGCCGATGGAGCCCGAGGAGATGGAAAAGCTCCTCGAGGAACAAGGCCGCGTGCAAGAAGCCATCGATCACGCCGACGCGTGGGACTTGGATCGCAAGCTCGAAATCGCGATGGACGCGTTGCGCTGTCCGCCGAGCGACGCCGAGGTGCGCACGCTCTCCGGCGGAGAGATTCGTCGCGTCGCGCTGTGCCGCCTGCTGCTGCGCAAGCCGGACCTGCTCCTGCTCGACGAGCCCACGAACCACCTCGACGCGGAGTCCGTCGCGTGGCTCGAGCGGCACTTGCAGGAGTACAGCGGCACCGTGGTCGCGGTGACACACGATCGCTACTTCCTCGACAACATCGCCGGGTGGATCCTCGAATTGGATCGCGGGCAGGGAATTCCGTGGCAGGGCAACTACTCGTCGTGGCTCGATCAAAAGCAGCAGCGCCTCGCGTTGGAGGAGAAGCAGGAATCCGCGCGGCAGCGGACGCTGAACCGCGAGTTGGAGTGGATTCGCATGGCGCCGCGCGCGCGGCACGCGAAAGGGAAGGCACGTATCAACGCATACGAGGCGCTCGTCGCGGAGGAACGCGAGCGCGCGCCCGGCGTCGCGGAAATCGTGCTACCGCCCGCGCCGCGTCTCGGCGACGTCGTCATGCGTGCGGAAGGCGTGCGCAAGGGCTACGGCGACACGTTGCTCATGGAGGACTTGGAGTTCAACCTGCCGCGCGGAGGCATCGTCGGCGTGATCGGGCCGAACGGCGCGGGCAAGACGACGCTCTTTCGCATGATTACGGGACAAGAGACGCCGGACGAGGGCCGCTTCACCGTGGGCGACACGGTGGAGATGTCGTACGTCGATCAATCACGCGACGCCCTCGACGGCGACAAGAACGTCTGGGAAGAAATCTCGGACGGAAAGGATCTCATGCAGATCGGGGCGCGCGAAGTGCAGTCGCGCGCGTACGTCGCGCAATTCAACTTCAAGGGCGCGGATCAACAGAAGCGTGTGAAGGATCTCTCCGGCGGCGAACGCAACCGCGTCCATCTCGCCAAGATGCTCAAGCGCGGAGGGAACCTGCTGCTCCTCGACGAGCCGACGAACGACCTGGACGTGGATACGTTGCGTGCGCTCGAGGACGCGCTCCTCGCGTTCTCCGGATGTGCCGTCGTGATTTCGCACGACCGGTGGTTCTTGGACCGCATCGCCACGCACATCCTCGCGTTCGAAGGCGACTCGAAGACGGTGTGGTTCGAGGGGAACTATCAGGACTACGAGGCGGCGCGGAAGAAGCGGCTGGGCATCGACGCGGACACGCCGCACCGCATTCGCTACAAGAAACTGGTGCACGGGTAGGAGGGCGACATATGCCAGGGCTCAGTGCAGC
>CAZEPH010000194.1:0-5556 GCA_964514075.1 uncultured bacterium
TCATCGCCGCGCCGATGCCGCTGGTGATGTGGTCGTGGTTGCGACTCCGCAAGCTCCGCCGCAACGACGCCGGGCGCGAAGGTTTTGGAACGGCATCCTGATCGGCTGCCTCAGCGGTGGTGAGCGGTCCGAGCATGTAGAACGGCGCTTCGTGACAGAGCTCCTGCTCCAACTCCACGTTGCGGCGGATCTGATCGATCGGCACGTGGCCGGGGCCTTCGATCATCACCTGCACGCCCTTCGCCCACGCACGCTCCGTCAGTTCGCCGAGCGTGCGCAACTCCGCGAACTGCGCTTCGTCGCTGGCGTCCGCCAGGCAGCCCGGACGCAAACCGTCGCCGGCGGAGAGCGTGACATCGTAGGCGGCAAGGATGTCCATCACGCGATCGAAGTGCTCGTAGAGCGGGTTCTGCTTCTTGTGCTTGCTCATCCACGCGGCGAGCAACGCCCCGCCGCGCGAGACGATCCCGGTGATCCGGTTCTTCGCGAGCGGCAAGTGCTCGCGCAGGACGCCGCAGTGGAGCGTCATGTAGTCCACGCCCTGCTGCGCTTGGTATTCGATCACGCGCAAGAAGTCGTCGATCGTGAAGTCGTCGACGTGCTTCGACTCCTGCATCACCTGGTAGATGGGCACGGTGCCGATGGGCACGGCGCTCGCGTCGATGATCGCCTGGCGGATGGCGTTCAAGTTGCCGCCGGTCGAGAGGTCCATCACGGTGTCGGCGCCGTGATGCACGGAGACGTGCAGCTTCTCCACCTCCTCGTCGATGTTCGACGTCACCGCGGAATTGCCGATGTTCGCGTTGATCTTCACCGACGCGACGGTCCCGATTCCCATTGGATCGAGACGACGCGCCAGGTGGTGCACGTTGGCGGGGATGACCATGCGACCGCGCGCCACCTCTGCACGCACCACGTCCGCTTCCAACCCTTCGCGCTCCGCGACGCGTTGCATCTGCGGGGTGATGACGCCCTCTCGCGCCCATTGAAGTTGCGTGCGGTGTGCGTGTGACATGGATCGACTCCCTCGAAAGCGCCGGCGCGGGTCATCCGCGAGCGCCGGGGAGTATACGCGGGCCGCCCCGCGAGCGCGAGGCGGCACTCGGTGCGGGCTAGTCCTCGAACGCCCCGCGCAACGTGCTGGCCAGGCGCAGCGCCTCGTCAGAGGTGGCCGTGGTGACGACGGCATAGCGCGCGCGTCCTCCGACCCACGTGACGACGGCGTCGCCTTGAACGTTCGCGACCTGATATGCCCCGCCGTCGAACACGGTGCGCTTGCCCCACCCCGTGGGCTGATCGGCAGCGCGCAAGACATACACGGCGACCTTGTTGTCGTGTGCGTCTCTCAACGTCAGATGCGCGGCGCGCTGGTCGCACACGTCGCACACGCTGCCACCGATGAGCGTCCCGTGCACGTTGGTCGCCGGAACGGCGTCGACCAGGGCCTTCACGGGCTCGCGGTCGTTGAAGTAGGCGCTCACGGTGGCCGGATCGCTCGACACGACGTCGAACGCCGCACCCGTGTGCGACTGGCAATCCACGACGAGTTGGCGCGCGAGGCGCACGCGCGGCTGCACCACCTTGGTGCGCACGATGTTCGCCGTCCCAAGAACCAGCACCATCGCGGCGAGGGCGCCTGCGGCGATGGGCCGGGCGAACGGCGCACGGAACAGAGCCGCCACGCGGTGGCCGACTGTCGTGCCCCCTGAGTCGGCGCGCGAGAGCTGCTGGATGCGCGATCGCAGCTCCATCGGAGCGGTCTCGTGGGGAAGGCGACGGGTCGCGGCGCGCAGCGTGGCGAGCGTCGACTGCGCGGCCCGGCAGCTCGCACAGTTCGGCATATGCGCGTCGATGGCCGCCCGTTCGGAGGCTGTGGCCTCATGGTCCATGAGAGCGCTCAGCGTCTCCTGGATGTCACGACAGGACATGGTCGTGTCCCCAATCAATCGAGAGTGGCAGGTGTGATATGGACGTCGAGGCGCCGGCACGAGCGAAGATCCTAGCCGGCGGACGCGGGCGAAACTGGCTCTTCCGTGCAAAGGTTCCTGCGCCGGTCACACTTCCACATTAGTCGACCCGTGCGCTCTCGTCGACGTACGCCTGCGCCAAGATCTCCACCGGATGTGCGACACGCGTGGGCAGTCCCGCCTTGCGCAGGCCCCGACCGATGTGCAGCGCGCAACCCGGGTTCGCCACGGCGAGCACGTCCGCCCCAGTGCGGCGAATCGCCGCGGTCTTGTCGCGGAGGAGTGCGTCCGCCCACCGGGGTTGGAGCACGTTGTAGATGCCCCCGCTCCCGCAGCACCAGTCCGAGTGCGGCAGGTCGACGAGGTCGACGTGGGGAGCGGACGCGAGGACGCTGCGCGGCGCGGAACGCACGCCCTGTCCGTGCGCGAGGTGACACGCGTCCTGATACGCGACCCGTTCGCGCGCGAGGCGGCGCGCGTGTGGGCGCGGCGTCTCCGTGCCGCGCTCGGCAAGGTACTCGGAGACGTCCCGCACGCGCGCCGCGAAGTGCGTCGCGCGCTCGCTCCACGCGGGATCGCCCGCGAGGAGATGCGCGTAGTCCTTCATGGCGGCGCCGCACCCGGCGGAGTTCGTCACGTACACCTCGCTGCCCGTCGCTTCCGCCGCCGCGATCGTGCGTCGTGCCAGCGCTTGCGCCTCCGCGCGGCGCCCCGCGTGCGCGTGCAGTGCGCCGCAACACCCGTGCGATCGCACGTCGGTGACCGCGCACCTGTTGCGTTCGAGCACCAGGCGCGTCGCGCGATCCACGTTCGGCAGCGCGACGTCCATCATGCACGTGCGCAGGAAGGCCACGTGCGTCGCGCCGTCGGTGAGCGTCCCCGTCCCTTTGCTACATACCGGGGGCGCAGGGCGCGGCAGGAGTTCATCCAGCAGTCGCAGGTGGGCGGGCGCCCATCGCAACAGTCCCAAGGCCCGTACGAGCGCCTGCATCCCCGATCGCTGATAGGCGCGTGTGAGAACGGCGAGCGCCCGAAGCACGCGCGGGTGCGGGAGGACGCCGCGAAACACCAGGCTGCCGGCGAGATGCGCGAGAATGGACGGCGAACGCCGCGCACGCATCTCATCGCGCGTGGCTTCGAGGAGACGACCGTATGGGACGCCGGCCGGGCACACGCTCTCGCACGCCCGACACCCGACGCACGAGTCGAAGTGCGCGGTCACTTCGCGGGTGAACGTCGCGCGCCCCTCGCTCACCGCGCGCATCAAGTACAGCCGGCCGCGCGGCGAATCCGCTTCGTTCCCTCCAACGCGGAATGTGGGACACGCGGTCAGGCACAGCCCGCAGTGCACGCAGTTCAGAAGCGTACGCCGGTCGACCGTCGTCATCAGAGACCGTCCACCAACCGACCAGGCGAGAGGATCGCTGCGGGATCGAAGGCGTTCTTGACGCGTCGCAGAAGCACGCGGGATGCATCCCCCGGACCCCACACCACGTCCGGCGTGGCCTCCGCGGGCGGCAGCGACTCCGCCACACAGTGTCCCCCACTGCCGCGCGCGATGGCACGCAGCTCGTATACGAGCGGCGCGCATCCGGCAGGCGGCGCGGTCGCGCAGCGCAGCGCGATGGTGCCGCGATCGGCCTGCCACGCGATGCGCGCCGGGGCGCCCGCGTGCTCGCACGCACGCGCGAGCGGTCCGAGCACCAGCGCGCCCGCAGCCGGTGGAACCGTGACGAGGCAGAGCAGCCCGTCCACGCGTCCGACGAGCGCCGCAGCCGCGCGCGCCCACACGCTCTCGGCGGCGGATGCGGGCACTTCGATCCGGTCGGCCGCATGTGCGCGAATCGCACTCCCCGCTTCGCTGCATGCCGCGGTGACGTCCTCCGCGCTGCCGTCCCACGCGCAGAGAACCCACCATGCGTCCGCGGACGCCGCGGTGCCCGTGGAGGCGAAGAGCGAAGTGGCCGGCGCATTCTCCTCCACCGGAGGAATGATCGTCGCCGCGTGCTCCGGCGAGAGAACCACCACGGCGCTCGGTCGCTGTCCCGTGAGGCGGAGTGCCTCTGCTGCGCGCTCCGCGACCGCGCGCGTGTCGGTCCGCACCGCCCACGTCGCACGCACCTCGGGGGCAGGCGCAAGACGCAGATGCACGCGCGTCAGCACGGCCAGCGCACCGTACGAGCGCACGAGCAGCCGGTGCACGTCGTAGCCCGTGACGTTCTTCACGACGCGTCCTCCGGCCTGAGCGGCGACGCCGGCACCGGTCACGTACGCCGTGCCGTTGATCAGCGCGCGCAGGCCGCCGAGCACACCGGTACGCGGTCCGTCCGTTCCGCCGGCCAGCGCTCCGCCGATCGTCGCCCGCGCGGGGAACGGCACATCGAGCGGAAAGACCTGGCCCGCCTCCCGTGCGCGCGCGTTGATGGACGCCAGCGTGGCTCCCGCCTCCGCCGTCAGCGTGAGATCCGCGGGATCGCACCGCACGATGCGATCGAGCCGAGCGAGCGAGAGTGCGACATCGTAGGCGCGCGGCGCGGCGCCGACGTGAATGCGCGTCCCCCCGCCCCACGGGACGAGTGCGAGCCGCTCCTCCGCACACACGCGAACGGCGGTGATCACCTGCTCCTCGGTGCGCGGCGTGACAACGCACACCGGTGCACGATCGTGAATGGCCCATGCCGGCGCAGAGGTTGCCTCCGCGACTGCGTCGCGATCCATCACGTCGCGGAGACGCGCGAGGCCTCGGTCCGTGTCGATCGCCACGCTAGATCCACGCTCCCGGCGCCGCGTGCACGAGCGCGGGATCGAGACCGCCGTCCCCGGTCGGGAAGACCTTCCCGGGATTGAGGCGTTCGTCGGGATCGAACGCACGGCGCAGCGCGCGCATCACGAGCAAGTCGTCCGCGCTGAAGACGAGCGGCATCAACTCGCGCTTCTCGATGCCGACGCCGTGTTCCCCCGAGAGTGCGCCGCCCAACTCGATGCACGCCGCAAGCGCGTCGTGCGCGAGTCGCACAGCGCGCGTGACCTGGTCCGCGTCGTCGGGATCGAACAGGACGCAGGGATGCAGGTTGCCGTCACCGGCGTGGAAGACGTTCGCCACCCGCAGGTCGTGACGCTCGGCGGCCGCGGCGATGCGGCGCAGCGCCTCGGGGATCGCGCTGCGCGGCACGACGCCGTCCATCACATAGAAGCCCGCGGACAATCGGCCGTACGCACCGAACGCAGACTTGCGCGCTTTCCACAAGGTCGCGCGTTCGTCCGCCGTCTGCGCCGAGCGCACGTCGATCGCGCCGTGCCGGCGGCACACGTTCACCACGCGTGCGACTGCCGCGTCGGTGGACGCGACCGAGCCATCCACCTCGATCAACAGCATCGCACCTGCTGTCGTGTCGAACCCGAGGCGGAGCCACTCTTCCACCGCGCGGATTGTGAGAGCATCCAGCATTTCCAGCGCGGCGGGCACGAGTCCGTCCGCGATGATGCGACTCACGGCTTCGCCCGCGGCATCGACAGACGCGAACGTGCAGAGCACCGTGCGCACGCTCTCGGGAAGGGGGACGAGACGCACGATGGCCTCGGTCACGAC
>CAZEPH010000195.1:0-5554 GCA_964514075.1 uncultured bacterium
ACTCAGGTACGTGCCTTCCAGCACGCTGTTCGCGCCGTCGCACAGCGCGAGTTCCGGCGAGAGCTGGAACGTGACACTGAACGCCCGCGCACCCGTCGCATCCGCGCGGTGGATCTCCATCGGGATCGTGACGCAGGTGTGCGTGTTGGTGACGCATGTCGGTGGCACGCCCGCGGCGATCACGCTGTACGGGTCGAGCGCGAATGACGCGTCGATCGAGTGGTTCGCCGTCACGTTCGTGAACGTGTAGCTGCTCGGCGTGCCGACACTCGCGGCGTCGACGAGCACATCCGCGATGTGGTAGCCCGCGTTCGGTGTGATCGTGAACGTGATGTCGTCACCGTGAGTCACCGTCTGCGGCGTGCTCGGGGCGATGGAACCACCCGCACCCGCGCTTGGTGTGATCGTGTACGTGTTGATGGCGAAGGTCGCCTCGATCGTGTGATTCGCCGTCACGTTCGTGAAGTCGTACGAGAGCGGCGAGCCGACGGACACGTTGTCCACAAGCACATCCAGCACGTGGTAGCCCGCATCCGGCACGATGCTGAAGGATTGCGTCGCTCCGTAGTTCACCGTCACCGGACCCGCGGGTGAAATCGAGCCACCCGTTCCCGCGATCGTGGTGATCGTGAACGTCTGTACGTCGAACGTTGCGGTGATGGACTTGTCCGCGTCCATCGTGACCGCGAGCGGGTTCGTGAGGCCGGTTGCGTCACCAGTCCATCCGGAGAATACGTAGCCGACATTCGCCGTGGCCGTGAGCGTCACGCTCGAACCCGGGTTGTAGAGCGTTTGGGACGGCGACGCGCCGACGCTTCCGTTGCTGGCGCTCGTTGTGAGCGCGTACGTGGTGAATTCATCCGCGCCCATGTCCGGTGGAATCGGACGCAAGCCGGTGTTGCGCGTGTCGCCGTCGACGTCCGTCGTCACGCCGGCGATCGCAGTCCCCTTCTCCGCGACCGGCGAGACGGCGCCGTCGGCCGGGGCCGCAATGTGGAGATTCGTGCTCGACACGAAGTTCGGCGTCGCGCTGATGGATTGTGCGTCCTTTGTCGTCTCCGTCTGCCATGCTGCGAGCGACGTGCGGTCCGTACCAGTCGACGGCGAGAGGCCGCCCGTACGTGCGAACTTCGCCTGCGCGCCGCTGGTGAGCAAGTCGTTGTAGTCGGAGAGGAGGTTCGTGTACGGCGCGGCATAGCTCAACCCGACCGCGTACGTGCTACCCGTGCTGGTCGATGTTTGCGCGTTGACGAGGATGTTGTCGCGCGCATCGACCGTCGGGTTCGAGCCCCCGATCGCGAGAGCGTAGCTGCCTTCACTGCTCGCGCCCCGGCTGCCGCCGAGCGACACCGAGTTGTACACGATGCGTGTCGTCGATCCCGCGCCTCCGCCCGTAAAGATCGCTGCGGTGAAGTCGCTGAATGTTCCGTCGCCGGCCACGCCGGTAATCGTATTGTTGTCGACGCGCGTCGTGCCCGATGTCGCCGCGGCCACCGCGATGCCCATCGCAGAGTACGTCCCTGAGTGCACGACGGTGCCGATCGTGTTGCGCGAGACCACGCCGTTCGTGACCTCGTCACCCGTGGTCGTGCTCGTGAGCACGTTCGTGAGTCCGAGCGAGATGCCGAACACGTCGACGGCCGATGCGGACGACGCCACGCCGGTCACGGTGTTCTGCGTGACCTGGATGCCGTCTTCGAAGCGCACGAGCACGCCGGCTTTGCCGATGCCGCTCGTGATCGCGTTCTGCGTGATCACGGTGCCGGTGTTCTTCGAGGCGGCGCTCACACCCACCGAGTAGATGCCGTGCAGGGCGTTCGTGATCGCGTTGTTCTGGTAGGTGTTGTTCGAGTTCGGCGTCTGCGCCGCGAGGATGCTGTAGTCACGGTCGCCGCCGCGCGGGCCCTGCTCCGCGCTCAACTGAACCGGCGCCGTGGTGCCGATCGCTCCGCCGCTGAAAATTCCGGCGAACGTCGTCGTGGCACTGTTCCCGGCGATCACGCAGTTCTTCACGACGTTGTTCGACGCACCGTCGCTCGCGCTGGCGCTCGACACCCACACCGCGGCTGACGTCGTCCCGGTGTTCGTATTGCTGATCGTGAGATCGCGCGAGGTCGTACCGTTGTTCGACCCGTCGATCGTCACGAAGTCGGCGCCATTGAGTTTGATGATGGCCGACGCGGACGACCCGGTGATCGTGCTCGTCACGCCCGTGTTCGGTTTGATCGTGAGTCCGTTGCTCGCTCCGGCAAACGCGTTGATCGTGATCGGGAAGGTCTCGCCCGGGTATGTCGCGTCCATGAGGGCAAACGTGACCGGCGCGCTTGCGCCCTTGAGTGAGACGTCGGCGGCGGCCGCGGTGAGCGTTGTGTATGTGCCGCCAGTGCCGACAGTGTACGTGCCGGCCAGCGGGACGTAGGCCGTGATCGATCCGGAGATTTCGTCGTTCGACGCGTTGCCGTCGCCCGTCAACTCCGCCTTAGCGAAGATCGTGTGCGCGCCGCCCGTCGCGAGGGTCGCGTTCGGGAACGTGACGGTGGTCGTGGCACCGGCATTGATCGACGCGATCGTCGCCGTTTGGTTGTAGATCTCCGTGCTGCTCGGGTCCACGATGCGGTAGCGCACCGTCGTGTTCGTCTGCGCGGCTGTTCCGACGTTCGTGAACGATGCTTGCGGTGCAAACGCCACGCCCACTGACCGCGATCCACCATTGGCCGGATCCACAAACGCCGTGGCCGCCAGGTCGTTCGGGTTGACTGGCGTGAACGTGCCTTCGTCCATGCCGATATCGGGCGTCGTGGCGTTGCGGGTTTCGCCGTCGTAGTCGGTGGTCACGCCGGCGACCGGCATGCCGCCCGACTCCAGCAACGTCGGCGTCGCGGGATTCAGGTGCAGATCCGTCGCCGAGAGGAACGGCGGGTTCGCCACGAGCGACGCCGCGTCCTGGTTCGGCGTGAACTGCGTCCGCCACGTCGTGAGCGTCGACACCGCCGTGTACGGCGACGACGTGCCGATCGCGCCCAGCACCGCCTGCGTGTTCGCCGGGTTCGTGTAGTAGTCGTTGTTGTTCGCCGCGCCCGTGCCCCACGCAAACGTCGTCGCCGGCGCGATGATTGCGTACTGCGTCACCGTCGTCGTGTTCGACGTCAGGTCCACCGCGATCGCGTTGTTCTCGAGCAGCAGGTTCGCCACGCTCGACGACGAAATGCGGATGGCCCCACCTTGTGTGGAGGCGCTCGACGCCGCGCCCGGGTCCAAGTCGCCGGAGAGTGCGATCGAGTTGTACACTACCTTGTCGCCGTTCCCGCCCGCGATCGCGAGCCCCACCGTCTGGTCGCCGCTCGTCCCGTTCGCGCGCACGCCATAGATCTGGTTGTTCGCGACCACGTTGTTCGTCGCCGACGCCGTCGCACCGGAGAGCAGAATCCCCACCGCCGACCCCGTCTTCTCCTCGATGATGTCATGCACCGTGTTGCGCGTGACCGTGCAGTTCGTCGCGCCCGTCGTGTTCGCCGTCGTCCAGCTGTTCCCCGCGAGACCGATGCCCAAGCGCGTGCTGAAGCCCAGCGACGACGCCGCCAACAACGCGACGTTCCGCACCTCGTTCTGCGTGATCGTGCCCGCATTCTGGTAGTCCAGCACGATCCCGCCCTTGCCGATCTGCGTCGCGCCCGGCACCGCCGGACCCACCAGATTCCCCGTGACCACGCAGTTGTCGTTGAAGTTCGCCGACGCTCCGCGCAGGTAGATCCCCCACCGCACCTTCGTCACCGCGCAGTTCTGCACGGTGGTGTTGTCGTTGTCCGCCCCGTCGCTCGTCGTCGCGATCGTCGCGCCGGAGCTCAGCACGCCGAACGTCTCGCTCGTGCTCGTGGACTGATCCACGCCGCACGCCACGTTCACGTTCTTGATCACGTTGTTCGTCGCACCCAAACCCGTGCCCAGCGACGAGAGCCACACCGCCGCGGTCCCCGCCGCCGCGCTCGTGTTCGTGATCGTCAGATCGCGCGACGACGTCCCGTTGTTCGAGCCGTCGATCGTCACGTAGTCCGCACCGTTCAACTTGAAAATCGCCGTCGTCGACGAGCCGCTGATCGACGCCGTCACACCGCTCGCCGGCTTGAGCGTGAGCGTGTTCGTGCTGCTCGCCCCGCTGAAGGCGTTGATCGTGAGCGGGAACGTCTCGCCCGGCCCCGTCGTGTAGCCCGTGTCGGTGAGTTCGAACGCCGTCGGTCCGCCGACCCCGACGAGAGCGAGCCGACCCAACGCGCCGGTCAGCGTGTTGAACGGCGCCGGCTGGCCCGTGCCGACGCTGTAGGTGCCCGAAAGCGGTGCGAGCACGTTGAAGGTGCTCGTGATTTCGTCGTTCGCGGTGATCGCATCGCCCACCAACTCCGCCTTCGCGATCATCGTGTACGTGCCCGCGGTCGACAGCGTCGCGCTCGCGAACGTGACCGTCGTGCTCGCACCGGTGTTCAGCGTCGCGATCGTCGTGGTTTGGTTGTAGACCTCGGTGCTCGTGTTATCGAGGATGCGGTAGCGCACCGGCACGTTCGTCTGGTTCGCCGTCCCGTTGTTGGCGAACGTCGCTTGCGGGCTGAACGCGATGCCTGTGATCTTCGTTCCGCCGGTTGCGGGATCGACGAGGGCCGTGGCCGAGACGTCGTTCGCCACGAGCGGCAGGAACGTCCCTTCGTCTGAGCCGATGTCCGGCGTGCTCGCGTGACGCGTGTCGCCGTCGCGGTCGCTCCCCACCCACGAGATGTTCTGCGTGCCGGCGAAGTAGTTCCCCGCGCTCTCCACGATCGTCGGAGTCACAGCGCTGACGTGCAGATCCGTCGCGCTCAGGAACTGCGGATTGCCCGATACCGACACCGAGTCGAGTCCCGCCACCGTCCCGCGCCAATCCGTGAGCGTGGCCTTGTCCGTCACGCTGGCCAACCCGATGAACCCGTTCGTCGTGTTCGCCACGTACAAGTCGTTCGCGTTCGAGAACGATCCAGCCGGCCCAATCGACGTCGACGACGTTGTCTCCCACGTGTAGTGCTTCGCGACGCCCGACTGCGCGCCCGTGAAGTTCGCGAGCACGTTGTTGCGCACGCGCATGATCGCGCCGCTGGATGTGCCGATCGCGAGGCAACTGCTCGAGATGTTCGGTGCCGCCGACACATCGAGCCGCACGCTATTGAAGTCCGCGTTGTGGATGCTCCCCGTGCCGCTCCCGTTCTGCTGCAGGAAGATGCCCTTCACCTGCCGCGTGGAGGACGCCGTGCCCGTGTATGCCGATCGGATCTCCCACACGGAGTTGTTGAACACGCGAGAGATGTTGGTGCCCGTCGTGGCGAGGTTCACGCGCAGTCCGGTCACGCCCGTCGTGGAGGACGCGCTGGTGCAGCGGATGTCGTGTATGCGGTTGCGTGAGATCTCACACGTGGCTTGGCCGAGATCGAGGAAGATCCCATCGACCAACACCGCGCCCGTCACGGTGACGTTGCGCACTTCGCAGTCGAAGTTCTTGACGCCGCTTTGGCTCGTCGCCTTGATGCCGTACGTC
>CAZEPH010000196.1:0-5536 GCA_964514075.1 uncultured bacterium
CATGCGCAGCGTCTCTTCCTCCGCGAGCGCGTCGGAGTGCAGGTTGAGATAACACGCATGCAGCGCGATCTGGCCGCGATGGACCACGTCGATCACGTGCGCGATCTCGGAGGGCGTGCTGCGCGACATCCACTGCTCGAGCTGCCAGAGCGTCTCGACGTTCCACACGTAGTCGGCGTTTCTGTCGGCCAGCGCGAGCGCGGAGTCGAGGATCGCCTTCTGCAGTTGCGCCACCGCGGCCGGCGTATCGGTGAAGCCGATGTCCAGGTGCGACATCGGGATCACGTAGACCGTCTTGATCGGAGAGGTGATCCCGGGGGCGCGCTGCGCGGACGCGGCGTGTGCACCGAGCAACCCCGTCGCGCAGAGGATGGCCGCCACGCGCTTCATTACCGCTTCCCCTGAACGAACTCCTCGGCGATGCGCACATCCTCCACCGACCCGATGAAGAGCGGCGTGCGCTCGTGCAGCTTCGTCGGCTCGATATCCAGGATGCGCCGCGTGCCGTCGCTCGCCGCGCCACCGGCCTGCTCGGCGAGGAACGCGAGCGGCGCAGCCTCGTACAAGTAGCGCAGCTTCCCGCGCGGGTTCTTGCGATCGCCGGGGTAAATGAAGATCCCGCCCTTGAACAGCGTGCGGTGCACGTCGGCCACCATCGTGCCGACGTACCGTTGCGTGTAGGGGCGATTCGTCGGCGGGTCGTCTTCCTTCACCCACGCGATGTAGCGCGTGAGTGCCTCATCCCATCGCCCGGCGTTACCTTCGTTGATGGAGTAGATCTTTCCGCGCGGCGGCATGCGCACGTTCTCGTGCACGAGCAGGAACTCGCCGACCGACGCGTCGTAGATGAACTGGTGGACGCCCTGCCCCGTCGTGTACACGAGCACCGTCGACGATCCGTACATCACGTAGCCCGCCGCCACCTGCTTGCGCCCGGGCTGCAGGCAGTCGATCTCGCTCGGCTCGGCGTCGGTGATGCGCGGTAGAATCGAAAACGTCGTACCGATGGCCACGCCTACGTCGATGTTGCTCGACCCATCCAGCGGATCGAAGTTCACGACGTACTTGCCGCGCGGATGATGCTCCGGCACGGGCACGATCGTCTCGCTCTCCTCGCTCGCGACGGCGTACAGTTGCCCCGTGTGATCCAACGCGCGAATGATCGTCTCGTGCGCGAACACGTCCAACTTCTGCTGCACGTCTCCCGTCGCGTTCGTCTCGCCGGCGGAGCCGATGATGTCCACGATCCCCGCACGCGTGACCTCGCGGCGGATGATCTTCGCCGCGAGGACGACTTGCGTCAGCAGGTTGGAGAACTCCCCCGTGGCCGCAGGGAACCTGCGTTCCTGCTCCATGATGTGGCGTTCGAATGTGACGACGCGCTTCACGGGCATGGGGGCCTGCCTCCGGGGATGGTTAGCGCGCCGCCGAGTGCTCGCCGGCGGGGAGACAGCGCTTCACGAGGTCGGTCGTGTCGGTCGCGCGCAGTTTGCCGAAGAGAAACACGAACTGCTCCTCGAGCGTGTGCATGATCGCGTCGTTCACGTCGCGCGGGAGCGTCCACGACTCGCGCTTGAATGGGCCCCACACTTTCTTCCGGGTCTTGTAGTGGAATTGCTCGTCGGTCTCGCCGGACTTGCGCTCGCCGGCGCAGTTTTCGTCGCACCATGCGTACATCGCGCGCTTCAGCTCTGCGGGAAACCGCGGGTGATCCATCACGAGATTCTGGAAGCCCGTGGCGAGGTGAATCTCCGCGGTCTCCACCTGCGGGAACTTGTCGAACAACTCGTCGGGCAACGTGGACGCGCCGTGTTGTACCGCGCCCGCCATGCCGAACTCCGAGCGCGCCACCTTCGAGATGTCGCGGAGCACGTCGAAATCTAGTTTCACCGTGGCCACGGATCCGTCCGGCAGCGGAATGCCGCCGTGCGACGTGCCCGTTTGCACGCTCATCTTGCTGATGCCCTTTGCACCGGGCGCAATCGCGTCCAGCGCGCGGCGATACTCCGACATGAACGCCCGGAGTTCTTCCACCGTGCTGTTCTTGAGCCCGACCTCGCCGATCTCCCCGCCGATCGAGACCGGCATCTCGGGGCGTTCGTGCTTGCGCACGTGCGCGGTGAGACGGGCGCACACCTCGCCGTTGACGCGCTGTTGCGTCTCCACCGTCGGCTGCGACAAGTCCACGAGCGTCGAGGAATCGATGTCGATGTTGCCGTATCCCGCCGCGATCGCCTCGGTGATGAGATCGCGCAGGCCGGCTTCTTCCGCTTCGGGATCCACGGCGAACTTCTTCGCATTCGCTTGGTAGTGATCGCCCTGGATGAACACGGGGCCGACGTAGCCTTCTTTCACGCCGGCGGCGAGGACCACCGCGGCGAACTCCGCGGGTCGCTGGAACGTGTAACCCATCTCCGAGCGCGCCAGCTCGAACACCACCACACCCGCGTTCGTGCGCTTCATCGCGCGGAAGATCGCGCGCGACATCTCGTAGGCCGAGAGGCGCACGTTGATCGCCGGCACGGTGAAGCCGCTCACCTCGCCGCGCGATCGCGCGTCGTACAGCGGGAGAATCGACGCCGTCGTCGCGCCGGCTGCGCGAGCGATGCGCTGAATGGCGTCGCGTGCAGCGTCGCGCACGCCCTCGTCCGCAGCGAAAACCGCCGTGAACGCGAGACGATCGATGGCGTCCCCGCGGAGGCCGGCCGCGTCCGTGATCTCCATCGTCCCGTTCGTGATGCGCACAAAGCGGTCGACGTACGCCGACAACTCGGAGCGGGTCGTGAACTCCATGTGAGTGACTCTCCTTGGGGATCTCCATTCCGCGGGTCATCCCGCGGAACAAGACGAGATGATCAGAATAGCACGATCATCGCAGGGGGACCCTACAGTAGGAATACCTCACGACGCGGTCAAGGTCGCGACCTCCTCCGGCAGGAGAGCGACTTGGTTGCCGCCAGCCTTCTTTCCGTGATACAGCGCAGTGTCTGCGCCACGCAACAGGACCTCAGCGGTGGCGCCGTTGCCGGGATACGTCGCCACGCCGATGGTCGCGGTGATCCCGCGAGCCGGTCCCACGGAGGGACGCGCGTTCGATTCGATCACGCGACGAATCTGCTCGGCGCGCGCCGCCGCGTCGGGCTGCGTGGCGCCGGGCATCACGATGACGAACTCGTCCCCGCCGAACCGGCATGCGACGTCGTCGCCGCGTACGCGCAGTCCCAGCATGTGCCCCACCCGGCGGAGCACCTCGTCGCCGGCGGCATGTCCGAGCGAATCGTTGAGCGGCTTGAATCCATCCAGGTCGATCATCATCACGCTCAGCGGCGACGACTGCCGCGCGGCCCGTACGATCTCGCGCCCGAGCGCCTCCTCCAGAAAGCGCCGGTTGTACAAATTCGTCAGCGGGTCGCGGAACGCTTGCTCGCGCAGCGTCTCCTGCAAGCGGATGTTCGAGAGCGTCAGCGCCACGTGCTCGGCGACCGCTTCGCACAGCTTGCGCACGGTGTCCTCGCGCGCGGGCACGTACGGCACCTCGTCCCCGGCCGCAGCGAGCAGCAGGTGATACACCCCGAGCACGGCGCCGCTGGCCGTGATCGGCACGCAGATCGCCACCCGTTCGCGCGACGCCGCGTGCTCGCACGCCACGCCCTCGTGTCCGCGCGTGAACTGGTGAACGTGTCCCAGACGCAACGCCCAGCACTGATCCGGACGGAACGCCCCCCACGTTTCCGTCTGTCCCCACGTGCAGGCGGGCCGCAGTTCCCCGCTTGCGGCGTCCAGCAGGTACAACGCACCGTGCGACCCGGGGAACAACTCGACCGCGACTTGCTGCACGACAGCGCGCACTTCGGCCGTCGTGTGGCTCGCGCGCAGGAGTTCGCCCATCTCGCTGAGCAGCGTGATTTCGCGTGTACGTTGCTGCAGTTCGCCGACCCATGCCGTGAGCCGCTCGTTCGCGCGGGCCAGTTCGCCCTCCGCGCGGTCGCGTTCGGCGACCCGCGCTTCGAGGCTCTCCGCCATCGTATCGAACGATCGCGCCAGTTCGCTCACTTCATCGTCGCCGTACGGCACGTTCGTGCGCGCGGCGAGGTGTCCGTCGCGCAGTTGGCGTGTCGTGTCGACGAGATCGCGCACGCGGCGCACCAGGAGTGCCTCGATTCCCGCCCACGCGAGCACAAGGGCTGCCGCCACCGCGATCGCCAAGCCAAGGACGCTCGCTTGCGTGCTGCGCCGCGCTTCCATCATGACGGAGCGCAGGGGAATGCCGCTCACAGCGTAGAACGAATGCGGCGTGGAGCCGTGCACGTACGTAAAGCCGTAGTAGCGCTTCGCCCCGTCCGGTCCCGTGAGGAGTCGCGCCCCGTCGCTGCGGCCGCGCAGGAGCGCGCCCAACTCCGGCACGGGCACGCGCTGTCCGACCCATCGGGATGGTTCCGGATAGCGCGCGAGGACGCGTCCGTTGGTGTCCACGAGAAAGACCTCGGCTCCGGCACGCAGGTCGACCGTCGCCGCGATGTCGCCTCCGAACTCGGTGTTGATCGTGGCCACGACGGCACTCGTGACGCGTCCGTCCGGGTCGAAGACGGGATACGACCCGGTAATCGTGGCCACGCCCGTCGTGGAATCCACGCGGGGATCGCCCACGGCGAACATCCCGCGCGCCAGTGCCCGTTGAAACGAGAGGCGATCGCTCACACCCGTTCCGCCCGACGCCTTGTACGCGCCAACCAACACGCGCCCATCCCGGGAGGCGAGCACTTCGCTCACGAGGTTTGGGCTGGCCGCCAAATCCGCGCTGAACCGCTTCCGGCTCGCTTCCAAATTCCGCGCGCGCACCTCCGGCGAGCGCGCCGCCGTCTCGAGCGTTTCTTCGAGCCGGTCCATGAGTTGGTGGCCGTGCAAGGCAGCGAGTTGCGCCGCGCGCAACGTCTCGCCCTGCACCTGCGCAATGGTGGCGCTGCGCTGCCGCGATGCGAGGTGCGCGAGATAGAGGATCGCCGGGATGAGAGCGGCCACGACGAGCAAGAGGATGCGAAGGCGAAGGCTGCGCAGCGGCGATCCCAACGACAAGCGAGACATGACGACGACCTCCTGTCGAACGGCGGCAAAGGTGATTAGGCTCGGGGGTGCCGGAAAATGAAAATGTGCGTTCCCGCCGTCGTGGGATGAAGGTTGGGACAACACTCGAGTGGGATATCGGCCCCGTGTCGAAAAACCTTCAGAGAAAAAGCTACCGCGCCGAAAGGCCGAGCTTGCTCCAGAATAGATGGAAAACGACGTAGCCCGCGAGCAGGTGCACGAGGAGAGCGCCGTATCCGAGAATCGCGCGCGTGACCGGCGGAGGGACCGCCGGCCCCAGCACGGCCGCGGAGAGCATGCCGCCGACGATGGCGTACGCGCCGAAGAGCGCGGCCAGGGCCACGACGGTGATGGCGGGAAGAAGCGGCGCGGATCGCCAGACACGCGCCACCGAGACGAGTGCATCGCCCAGCGATCGCCGCCGGATCACGATCGCGAGCGGAACGAGAAACAG
>CAZEPH010000197.1:0-5520 GCA_964514075.1 uncultured bacterium
GTCGCGCACTATCCCGAGCAGGGACTGCGCGGCGTGGAGCAAGCATCGGTCGCCGGTTTGGTCTTCGGTACGATCTATGCGGCCACGCGCCAGCTCTGGGTGCCGATATTCGCGCACACGGCGTTCGACGTGGTGGCAGTGGTGTTGATCTACAACGGGTGGGAAACGCGTGTCGCGCAGTGGTTCATTCGGTAGCGGTGGGCGCAGAGCCAGCGGAGAATACGCTTGACGGGGCGCTTCGACCGACTCGACCATTACACCGTCGTCACCATACCTCCCACAGGAGAACGACCCCCATGATGCTCTCCGCCCTCAGCACTCGTCGCGTCGCAGTGCTCTTCGCCTCCGCAATCCTCCTCGCTTCGTCATCCGCGTTCGCGAAGGACGACGAAAAAGACAAGGACAAGAACTCCCAGAAGGAATGCCCCGTCTGCGAGAAGAAAATCGGGTCGCTCTCCGTCGTCGAGCCCGAGCAGAAGTGGTGGTCGCAGTACAACCTGGAATCCCCGGAAGCGTTGATCAAGGTGTTCGTCGCGCAGAGCAAGTGCTTCACGTTGCTGGACCGCGGCAAGGGTCTCGCGGCCGCGCAGGCGGAACGCGCGCTCGCCTCGAGCGGCGAAACGCGCGTCGGCTCCAACGTCGGCAAAGGGCAGATGAAAGCCGCGGACTACGTGTTGGTGCCGGACATCGCGAATCAGAACGCCAATTCCGGTGGCAAGAAGCTGGGCGGCGCGATCGGCGGGTTGATGGGACGCAAGGCCGGCGCCATCCTCGGCGGCGTGAGCTTGAAGAGCAAGACGGCGGACGTCGTTCTCACGCTCACGGACGTGCGCTCCACGGAAGTGATCGCCACGGTGCAGGGCCACGCAAAGAAGACCGACATGGGATGGGGCGCGGCGGGCGGCATCTTCTCGGGCGGCGGCTTTGCGGCGGCCGGCGCGAGCAGCTACTCCAACACGGAAATCGGTCAGGTTCTCGCGATGGCGTATCTGGACGCGTACAACAAGTTGATCGAAGAAGTGCAGGCCAACACACCGGACCCGAAGGCCGACAACGTGTCGCAGTCGGTGACGATGGCCAAGCCCGGTCGCATGTACGAAAAGCCGGACACGAAGGCGAAGGTCGTGCGCGATCTCGACCCGGGCATGTTGCTCTACCCGACGGGGGAGAAGCAGGGGATCTGGTGGAAGGTCTCCGACGAACTCGGCAACGAGGGCTGGGTGCCGTCGACGCTGTTCAATCTCGCGAAGTAGTCGGTGACGGGCGCGCGAGGGCGTCGCCCAGCGAACGCACCCGGCGCTGTGAGCGTTCTCACGAGCGGCCGGTACAGGGCGTGCGACCTCGCGGAGCCGCTCCGGTGATCACACAGCCGGAGACGCGGCGCCCGGAAGTGTGACACGGAAGATGGACCCGGTTCCGATTTCGCTCTCGACCGAAACGGCACCGCCCATCGCTTCCGCCAAGTGCTTCACGATCGCGAGCCCGAGCCCGGTGCCACCCATTTCGCGTGAGCGGCCTGGATCGACCCGATAGAAGCGTTCGAACAGTCGCGTCAGGTGACGCGGTTCGATGCCGGGGGACTGATCCTCCACCGACACGTGCACGCCGCGATCATCCTGGGCCGCGCGCACGCGCACCGCGGCGCCGTCGGAGCAGTACTTCACCGCGTTGTCGACCAGGTTTGTAAGGACCTGTTCGAGCGCGCGGCGATCCGCGTGGACGTGGATCGCCGCTGACACCTCGCTCACGAGCGTGACGCGCTTGCGCTCCGCCGCGGCGCGAAACGCCTCGATGCACGCCGCGGCGACCGGCGCCACGCGCACGCTTTCGAGGGTGAGGTGGAACTCCGGCGACTCGATGCGCGAGAGATCGAGCAGGTCCTCGATGAGATTGTGCAATCGATCTGCATTGCGCGTGATGATGTCGAGGAACTGCGGCGTCGCTTCCGCGTCGCCGCGCGCGGGACCGGCGAGCGTTTCTGCCGCGGAGCGCACGGCCGCGACCGGCGTACGCAGTTCGTGCGAGACATTCGCGACGAAGTCGCGGCGGATCGTCTCGAGCCGACGCAGGTCCGTCACGTCCACGAACACGGCGAGGAGCGGCGGTGCGTCCCCCGCGAGCGGTGCGGCGTGGACCAGCACGCGCCGTGGTTTGAGCCCGCTGATCTCGATCTCCTCGGACAGTTCGCGCCCGCTCGCGCGCACGCGATCGAGCAACGTCTTGAGTTCCGCGTGACGGATCGTCTGCAAGAGCGTGAGGCCGCGAACGTCGCCCGTGAGCAGGAGCATCTCGCGCAGAGCCGGATTGACCAGCGAGATGTGTCCGGCGCTGTCGAGGAGCAGCACACCTTCGTTCATGCCTTGCATGACGCTGTTGAGCAGATCGCGCTCGCTCTGCAATCCGTGAATCGACGCGGAGAGGTTGTTCGCGAGGTGATCGAGCGCGTCGCCGAGAACGGGCAGCTCGCCGCGCCCGCGTGCGCGGGCGCGCGCATCGAGATGTCCGCTCGCAATGCGCCGCGCGACGGCGGTGATGTAGCGCAGTGCGCGCGCGCGCCATTGCAAAGCAAGTCCGAGGAGCACGGCGGCTGCGCCGAGCGCGAGAAGCGCCGCGGACAGGAGCACCTCGCGCGTGAACACCTCGGATCGCGGAACGGCGAGCGCGACGCCCATGGGCACGGCGGCGCACAGCAACAGCACGAAGACGATCGGAATGAGCTCGGGGCGATCGCGCAGGCGCATCAGCGAGCGGGATCCGCGGGTGTGGAGCGGAAGCGATACCCGACGCCGCGCACCGTCTCGATGTACGCCCCGGCATCGCCGATCTTCTCGCGCAAGCGCTTCACGTGCGTGTCCACGGTGCGCGTCGTGATGTCGGCGTCGATACCCCACACGGAGTCCAGGAGCGCCGTGCGCGACTGCACGCGGTTGCGCCGTTCGTACAGCGTGAGCAGCAGGCGAAACTCCAGTGCGGTGAGCGCGATCTCCTCGTCCTCCACCCACGCGCGGTGCGCGCCGCGATCCATGCGCAGCACGCCGAACGTGATCGCATCCGATTCCGCACCAGGGTGCGTGCGGCGCAGGAGTGCCTGGATGCGGAGCAGCAGCTCGCGCACACTGAACGGCTTGACGACGTAGTCATCGGCACCCATCTCGAAACCGACGACGCGGTCGATCTCCTCGCCGCGCGCGGTCAACATCATCACCGGGATGTGAGCGGTGGAGGCGTTTGCTTTGAGGGTCTTGCAGACGTCGATGCCGGAGATGTCGGGGAGCATGAGATCGAGCAGGACGAGGTCGGGCGGGCGCTCGCGAACCACGCGCAGCGCGTCTCCGCCGCGTTCGGCGGAGAGTACGTCGTGTCCCGCCTGCCGGAGGTTGTACTGCAACACCTGCTGCAGATCGACTTCATCCTCCACAACCAGTATGCGAGCCATATCGGGAGTGAAGCATCGCTCGATGACGTCCGCGTGACAACTGTGCAAATTGAGGGTGCAGGACGAGCCACGCGATTGCGCCGACCGCGAGCCCGACGCACTCCCACTGCTGCAGGGAGAACCCCGGTGCCGCGTGTTCGCCGCGGAAGAACTCGGCTGCGCCACGTCCCACCGCGAAGAGCCCGACGAAGACGGCCATGCACGCGCCGCCCGCGCCGGCTCGCGTGATGCGGTGTGCGATCCACGCACTCAGTGCCGACGCGAGGGCGAGGTACAGAGGAAACGGATGGCGCAGGACGCCGCCGTCGAACACCGGTGATGGGAGAGCCCACCAGTGTGTCGTCGTCTGTCCGGCGCAGCACCCCACGACGAGGCACCCGATGCGTCCGACGACGATGGCCGCGGCCGCACCGGGGACGCTGGCGTCGAGGAATCCTGCAATCGATCCGCCGGGGACGCGATCCCGCACGGCAACGATCGCGACACAGAGTCCCGCCACTGCCCCGAAGAACGCCGTGCCTCCGCCCTGCGGGTGGAGCATGTGAGCCAGCGCGCGCGCGCCGTCGCGTGTGTCTCCCCACACTTGCAGCGCGACGTGCGCTCGGGCGCCGACGCACGCGGCGATCAGCACGATCGCCACGAACATCGGCCGCCCGAGCAGAGTGTCTCCGTCGCGCGCCACGCGCCGCTCGGTCACAAGAGCGTACGTAAGGAGCGCGGCGACGAGGAACAGTCCGTACACGATCGCCTCGGTCTAACGGGAAACGATGACAGTGTGACGGCCTTCGACGCGACCGTTCATCGTGAGGCGCAGCACGTAGACGCCGGGCGTCACCTTGTTGCGGCGGGCCGAGAGTCCGTCCCAACTCACCGAGTGACGGCCCGCGGTGTACCGTTCGTTGGTCACCGTCGCGATCGCGCGTCCCGTGATATCGAACACGGACACATCCACCACGGCGGGCGCCGTGAGATCGAAGTACACCGTCGTCCCCGTGCGCGTCGGATTCGGCGAGGGCGGCGCGAACTTCGCGCGCGGTGTGACGCTGCCGTGATTGTCTCCCACGCCGGTCGGCGCCGAGTTCGAACAGTCCACGCCGGTCACGCACGCAACGGCCGCTTCGAGCGGCACATCGAGCGGGACCGGGACGGGGGACACGGGCAGGACGATCGGTGGCAGGTCCGTCATCGAGGCGAAGCCACAGGGAAGAACGGGCGGGTAGAAGCGCGGGCTGGCGGGATTGAGCGGATCGCCGCACACGGCCACTCCTACGAGCGCCGCCTTGATCGCGACGGGACGGATCGACCCAAGCGAAAACGAGACGGCGTACTCGTAGACCGAGCCGGGCAGTCCATCCGGTACGGAAAAGAGCACGAGTTTCTGCCCGGGTTCGGGGGTAACCGTGACGGTCGGCGAGAGCGCGACGGACGCAAGACCCTCCTGCACGATCATCGGCGCGGTCACGCTTGTGAACACGTCCGTGTACGTCGCCACAAAGCTGGTGGCATCCGAGGGGAACTGGATCAGAACCGGATCGCTGAAGTTCAGGCAGTACTGGCCGCCGCTGTCGCCCGTCGCGTAGAGGCGAACGGGGACCACGATCGTCGTGTCGCGGCCGTTGTACGTCCCCGTGATCACGACGGTGCCTCCGACGCTCGCGGTGTCACGCTTGGAATCCAGCGTTCCATACAAGGTCGCCCCGTACGCGCTGGCCCGCACGCGGACGAAGCCGCCCGGGACGTGGTCCTTCACTTGTCCTTCGAGCTTGCCTTCGATGCCGCACGCCCAGAAGGGGAGAGCGCAGAGGAGCAGGAGAAACAGGGAAAGAAGACGCTGGCGCAACATGGAAGTCCTCCTTCAGAAAGGGAGCATGGGATACGACGCTCTCCCTGTCGTTGAAGGGACCGCCAGGGTTGGGTCTACACCTGCATTTTCTCGCCGCGCCCGCCGCCCGTGATCGCACGCCAGAGCATCTTGAGCGGATCGAAGTAGCGGTCCGCGACGCGCTCCTTGAGCGGGATGATCGCGTTGTCCGTGATGTGAATCGACTCCGGACACACCTCCGTGCAGCACTTCGTGATGTTGC
>CAZEPH010000198.1:0-5511 GCA_964514075.1 uncultured bacterium
CCGCTTCTCCTCCAATTCCCGCACGCGTTCGGCCCGCACAAACTCCCGGACCTCGCGGCCTTCGTGGATGCACTCCCCACGGGACCGCGGTACGTCGTGGAAGTCCGCAATCGTGCGTGGGCCGCGGCCGACACCTACGCGCGGCTTCGCGAGGCGCTGAGACGGCGCGGCGTCGCGCTCGCGCTCATCGACCATCCCTGGATGGAGCGTCTCACCGATCTCACCGCGGAGTTCGCGTACATCCGCTTGATCGGGAATCGCCGGGACGTGGCGGTCTTCGGCTGCACGATTCTCGATCGCACGCGCGAACTCGAGTGGTGGACGGAAGCCATCGAGGGGTTCCTGCGGCGCGGCGTGCAGACGTATGTGTTCGCGAACAATCACTACGCCGGTCACTCGCCCGAGACGCTGCGGCAGTTGCACCGGCGCATCAGCGACACGGCCGCCGCTCCGAAGAGCGACGGCCGTCCACCTGCCGCCTGATGTTCGACCGCGCTTAGGCGGTGACGTTCACCAGATTTCCCGAACCGAAGATGTTGATCGTGATCGACGACGTGGACTGCGCGACCGGCGCGGAGTCCGCGACCGCGGGCGCCGTGTCCGTCGCAGGAGCGGGCGGAACGGTTTCCGACGGGTCGCTCACCAAGCTCGCGGCGAACGTTGCGGCTCGGACCGCGAACTCCGCGAACTGCGCCGCCAAGCGTGTGTGTCCTTTGTCCGCCTGCTTCTGCGCGTGCTCCATGAACGTGTTGGCGACCTGCGCAAAAAACTCCGCGGCGTTCTGCAGGAGCTGCGTGTGCGCCTCCTCCGCGTTCCCCGATTCGGTCACCGGCGGCAACGAGGTCCCACCTCGCGTCGAGCGGAACTCGGCGATCGCCGCGCGCTCGGCGAAGCGCGCCGCCAATCGGTCGTGCCCCTTGGCCTCTTGCTTCTCGGCCAACTTCGTCCACCGCTCCGACGCGTTGCCGAAGAACTCCGCGCGCCACGCGTTCGGGCCGGACGTGCATGACTGACAACTCGACATGGCTCCTCCTTGATCGACTTCCTGCTGTCCAGGCGCCCGGCATGTGGTTCGAGGAACTGCACGCGCGCCCTCGCACTTCACAGTGTCGGTCTGGACCCCATGGTCTGAAGGCCGCACCTTGACGTCCGCGTCATGCACTCGGATACTGCCCACACGTGACTCGACTCTCACACCTGTTGTTTCTCGCCCTGCTGTGTTGTCTGTGTGCTCCCGTGCATGCGCAAACGGGCACCGCCGTGCTGACCGGCGTGGTGCGCGATAGCGCCACCGCCGAACCGCTTTCCGGCGCCAACGTCGTCCTCCCCTCGCTCAAACGCGGAGCGCAAGCTGACGAGAGCGGTCGCTTCCGTCTCACGAACCTGCCGCCCGGCCCTCTCGAGGTGCGCGCGACGCTCGTCGGGTACCGAACAGCCGGTGCGATTGTCACGCTCGCAAACGCCACGACCACGACGATCGTGCTCGATCTCCCGCGCGTGGCCATTCCGCGGGCCGAGGTCCGCGTGTCCGACCGCCGTCTCACGCGAGAGAAAGCGCCAAGCGTCTTCCGCTTGGAACCGAAGCAGGTGCGTCTCACCGCGGGCACGCTCGACAACCCTCTGCGCACGATCGCCACGTATCCGGGCGTCGTGAGCACGGCCGACTACTCGAGCCGCGTCTCCGTGCGGGGCGGCGGACCCGATCAAAACCTCGTGATGCTCGACGACGTGCAGATCTACAACCCGTATCGCGTGTTCGGGCTGATCAGCGCGTTCAATCCGGAAACCGTGTCTGACTTCACGCTCTCGGGCGGCGGATTCCCCGTGCGCTACGGCGACCGGCTGTCGGCCCTGCTCCTCGTGTCGAACCGGGACGGGTCCCCGATGCGCACCCCCGGCGGGTCGGCGTCGATGAGCATTACCGATGCGAACGTGGTCTTCGAAGGACCGCTTCCCTCGGGGCTCGGCGGCGGGGAAACGGGCACGTGGCTCTTCTCGAGCCGCCGGACTTACTACGACCTGATCGCGAACAGCATCGCGAACACGACGCTGCCTTCCTTCCTCGACTTCCAGGGGAAGTTCACCTTGCAGCCGGGATCGCGCGACCGGCTCACCGGCTTCGGGCTTCTCTCGAAGGAACGGACGAACGCCACGATCACCGAGTCCGGCCCGATCGATCGCGTGCGGTTCTTCAATACGTCGCACAACGACGTGGGCGGCGTCACGTGGTCACGCGTGAAGGGAGCGCGCGTCGTCAACAGAATGACGGGCGCGTACTACACGAACCGCGACATGCTCACGTTCAACGGGCAGTTCGCGGCGGACTCGAAGATCCGGAACTACCGCGGCGGCGAGAAGGAAGCGGAGGTCATCTTCGACCGCACGATTCTCGTGCGCGACGCGTCGCTGCGCGACGAGGTGGGCATCTCGCTGAACGCGCAGAATCTCCTCACGGTCGGTGGGGAGGTGCACGCGCAGCGCACCGATCTGGAACTGCAGATCGATCCCGAGTCGGACCGCAACCCGCGCGTCAGCAACCCGTCGGACATCCGCGGGGGGAGCGCCGCGCCGGACACCGTGCGGACCATGCGTCCGACGACGCGCTGGGCGCTCTTCGCGCAGAACGAGTGGACGCCGCGGCCCGGCACGCGCCTCTCCGGCGGTGTGCGCGCGGAGCGCAGCACGGCGAACAACGACCTGGACGTCTCGCCGCGCGCCAACATGACGTACGCGTTGCCGGGCGGCGTCTCGGCGCGCGCGGCCTGGGGGCTGTTCTCGCAGACGCCCGGCTACGAGAGCTTCCTCGAGAAGGACTACTTCGTGCGGCTGGATGCAGACGGACCGCTCGCGATCCGCAACGAAAAGGCCACGCACTACATCGTCGGCCTCGAGCGTCCGGTCGGCCGTGCGTGGCAACTCTCCGCCGAGGGGTACGTCAAGACGTTCCGCGACCTCATCGTCGGACGATTGGAGACGGATGCCGAGCGCGACCTCCGCCTCTCGCGCTATCGCTTCCCCACGGAGTACCAGGACGAGATTCCCACACAACGCCTGATCACCGCGTTTCCGGAGAACGGCGCGACCGGCGTGGCGCGCGGTGTGGATCTCTACGTGCAGAAGAAGCCCCGCGACGCGAGCGACCGGATCACCGGCTGGCTGTCGTACACGTACGGCATCGCGAACCGGAACGCGTACGGCCGGACGATTCCGTTCGACTACGACCAGCGGCACACGCTGAACCTCGTGACCAACATCCGTCTCGGACAAAAGTGGAATCTCGCGACGACCATCAAGTACGGCAGCGGATTCCCGGACGATCCGCCGAGCGGCGTGACCATCGCCAGCGTGACCGACTCGCTCGGCTACATCGTGCCGGATGTGGATTCCCTCGGGTACGTGTTCTGGATTCCGCGCTTCGACGCGCCCGCCTCTCTTGGCACCGCGCGCCTACCCTCGTTTCAAGAGCTGGACCTGCGCATCACGTACACGCCGCAGTGGTTCGGGCGGCCGTGGTCGGTGTATCTCGACATCATCAATGCGACCGCGCGCACGAACATCATCGAGAACGCGGTGGTGCTCTTCCCGGACTCGTCCAGCGATCGCCCGCGCCTGGGGACGGATCCGCTCAAGAACTTCCCGTTTCTGCCCACGATCGGCGTGAGTCTCAGCTGGTGAACCCGCGCCCGAGCGCGTGGGCGCCCCTCGCATATCCCGTCTTTCGCACGCTGTGGGCCGCGTCGCTCGTGTCGTTCATCGGGACGTTCATGCACGACGTGGGCGACGGCTGGTTGATCACCACGCTCACGCACTCGCCCGCGATCATCGCCCTGTTGCCCGCGTGTTTGAGCCTGCCGATCTTCCTATTCTCGCTGCCCGCGGGGGCGATGGCCGACGTGCTCGATCGCCGCGCGCTGCTCCTCGCGTCGCAGGTCTGGATGCTCCTGTCCGCCGCGGCGCTCGCCGTTCTCACGGCGACGGGTGCGATCACCACGTGGATGCTGCTCGCGCTCACGTTCTCGCTCGGGACGGGTGCGGCGATCACCATTCCGCCGTGGCAGGCCACCATTCCGGAGTTGGTCCCGACCGCGCTGCTGCCCAGCGCGGTGGCGCTGGGGTCGATCGCCTTCAACGTGGCGCGCGGCATCGGACCGGCGATCGGCGGCACGATCGTCTCCTCCGCGGGACCTGCAGGCGTCTTCGCGCTCAACGCGCTGACGTTCCTCGTGGTGATCGTGGCGCTGCTGCGGTGGAAGCGCCCCCCGGGGCGCGCGCATGCTCCCGTCTCGCACATCGTGCGCTCCATGCGCGACGGCGTGACGTTCACGACGCGATCGCATGCCATGCACGCGGTGATCGTTCGCACGATGCTCTTCACGCTTGCCGCCAGCGTGCTGTGGGCGATGCTCCCGATTCTCGCGCGCCATCGTTTGCATTTGCCCGCGTCCGGGTACGGCTGGCTGGTGAGTTGTATGGGCGGCGGCGCGCTGGCGGGTGCGGTCGCGCTGCCGGTCATGCGCGCGCGTCTGTCGCCGAACGTGTTCGTGGCGATCGGCAGCGCGCTCTTCGCAGGGGCGTGCGTGGTGTTCGCGACGACGCACGCGGTGTGGATCGCGTGTGCGGGCATGTTCGCGTGCGGCTTCGCATGGCTCGGCATGATGACCACGTTCAACGTCTCCGTGCAGACCTCGACGCCCGATTGGGTCCGCGGCCGCGCGCTCTCCATCTACATTCTGACGTTTCACGGGGCATTCGCTCTCGGCAGCATCGTGTGGGGAGCGGTGGCCGAGCGCACGTCGCTCGTGACGGCCTTTCTGTGCGCGGCCGGGGCGATGCTCGCGGGCCTCGGGACGCTCCCTCGCTTCGCGCTGCCACACGCGGCGGAGCGAAACCACGGTCCATCCGTATCAGCGCCAGCGCCGGTGCCCGTCGCGCAAGATGGAGCATGATGCCGTCTGTCCGTGTCCCGAGGAGACTCCCCCGAAGATGAGCCTGTACAAGACCGCCCGGTTCAAAGTCCACCCCGAGCGTATCGATCACGTCGAGACGCTGATCCGCGACTTCATCGACCACGTGCAGCGCGAAGAGCCGGGCACGCTGCTGTACCAGTCGCTGCGCGAGGTGGAAAACGGCGCCTGCTTCCTGCACGTCATGGTGTTCCGCGACGCCGCGGCGGAGGAGGCGCACCGCATCTCGCCGAACACGGTGCGGTTCGCCGAGCGCCTGCGTCCGGAGACGCTGGGCGGCGTGGAGTTCGAGGACTACGTGGGGGTCGCGGAGGCGCGTGCGCGCTGAGGCGGGTGGGCCTTTCCCCCTCGCTCGTGATGTGACATCCTAGGCGCATGGAGACGCAGTCCATCCCCTTTGCGCCGCCGGTTCCCGCACCGATCGTGCGCCCCGCGGATCCCATGCGTTTGACGGACCGATTCGGACGGGCACACACCTCCGTTCGCATCTCGGTGACAGACCGCTGCAACTTCCGCTGCACGTATTGCAAGCCCGCCGGCGCGGTGT
>CAZEPH010000199.1:0-5509 GCA_964514075.1 uncultured bacterium
CACCGCTCCAGCGGGCGGCCTGCGCGAAGACGCAGCAGCGTAGGATAGCCGTGGGGGAGGAGTTGACCGGAAGGTGCACGATGTCGGGGTGAAAGGACCGCAGTGTGCGCACGAGGGACGCGAACTGGCGCAGCGTACGAAGAACATTGGGGACGGTGAACCGCCCCACGTCAGTCTTGGACCCGCGGCGCGTGATGTCGAAATGGCGGACGGTATAGAACGACCGCAAGTGAGACGCGAGGAGAACGCGCGTCACCGTTTCAACGCCTCCCACAGCGGGAGCGATTGGACCAACCACGAGGATGCGAGGGAGCATTCGGGGAGCGCACCCATTACTCGGTTGTCGGCAGTGTTCGGGATGTGAGAACGCGGCGGGACAGGTTCCGCAATATGCGCGCTCACCTTGCACCATGCGCCCTGCGAACAGGAACTGTCAAGCGTGGAAGAGGACGGCTCCGAGCCTGACGGACGGGGTCGCGATCGCCTGTCGGGCTGTGTATCCTGCGGCGTATGGGATGCCTGCACATAGAAGACGTGCCCGACGAAATCACGGATATTCTCGCGCGCATGGCGCGTCGCCAACACGACTCCGTCTCGCACATCGTCGTCGCCGTGCTGCGGCGCGCGCTGCTGTCGCCCGACGCGCGGCAGGGCAAGTTGTTTCCCCGCCCGCGCCGTCGCGAGGGGAAAGACGCATGACCCAGTCCACGGTTCTCCTGCTCGTCCACGTGACGAGCATCGCGTTCTTGGTCGGCGGGACGGCCGCGATCTACGTGATGCGCTCGGTCGGCCGCGCCTACGACGGTGACCGGCGGCTCGCTCTCTGGGCGACGCTGCGCGCTGTGAGCCTGCGCGTGCAGCTTCTCGGATTACTGGGCGCGTTTGCGAGCGGGTTGTTCCTGATGTTTTGGATGCCGCCGGCGCCCGGCTCGCATTGGCTCGAAGCCAAGATCGCGCTCGCCATGTTGGCCGGCGTGTTCGCGCATCTCGACTCGTACCAGGTCGTGCGGGCCGCGCGTGCGCACGCGACGGGTGCCGCACCGCGCGCTCTCTCGCGGACGTTGACGCTCGCCACATTCCTGTGCGTGCTCGCGGCGATCGTCCTCGTGGTGGCGAAGCCGCTCTAATCGCCCATCCCGCTCGGCGCGACGTCAACGAGTCCTCACGGACCGTCCGAGCGCATCCTTGCAGACCATGACGGTGGCGCCCCGTGCGACGGTAGCGTGCGAGTTGATGGCGCCCCGCATCAGCCCATTCTCGTCGAGCGGATCGCGACGCGTGTGGATTCGGTCCTGTGCCTTGACCCCGAACGCTGCGCTGCGTAAAGTCCCCGGTCTGCCTTTCGGGGACGGACCGATAGCTCAGTTGGTAGAGCACAGGACTGAAAATCCTGGTGTCGCTGGTTCAATTCCAGCTCGGTCCACCACCCCGGCGGCAGTCGATGCGCGCGCCGCCTTCGTCAGGAACCAATGACACCCTCACGCCCCGCAGCCGGCCTCGACACCGTGCTCGTTCTCGGCGGTCCCGGATTGGTCGGCTACCAAGTCTGCAAACGAGTGGCGCTGGAGTTGGCGCCCCGCCGCGTCGTCCTCGTTGCGCTGTACCAAAGCGAAGTGCGCGACGCCGTGCGTGCGTTGAGCCGCGCATTCCCCGCCGTCACATGGGACGGCTACTACTGCGACGTCTTCGGCCGCGGGGACCCCGTGCACTATCAAACGAACGTGCGTGATGACGAGCACTACCGAGGCCGCGAAAGCGCCGAGCGTCGCATGGAGATCTTTCGCGACACGTTCATCGACTTCGACGATGCGTACGCCGCGTCCACACTCGTGCGCCTGATGCGCGCGACGAAGCCGAGTGTGCTGGTGGATTGCGTCAACACCGCGACGGCGATCTCGTATCAGGACGTGTTCGGCGCAGCGCGCAACGCGATGCTCGCGATCGACCGCTATCGCGGAGCGCACAGCGACGACGGCGCCGCGTTGATGGCGGAGAACGCGGAAACGCTCGTCTCGTCTCTCTCCACGCCGCAACTCATTCTCCACGTGCGCTTGCTCGAGAGGGCCTTCCGCGAGTTCACCCCCGCCGCGTACGTGAAAGTGGGCACCACGGGCACGGGCGGCATGGGGCTGAACATCCCGTACACGCACGGCGAGGATCGCCCCAGTCCGCAGCTGATGACGAAGACCGCGATCGGCTTCGCACACACGGGGCTCTTGTTCCTGCTCGCACGCACGCCCGGCATGCCCATCGTCAAGGAGATCAAGCCGGCGGCGATGATCGGGTACCGCGCAATCGAGATGAAGACGATTCGCGGCAAAGTGTACGGGCGCGGTCTCACCGCGCGCGTCGAGCCTCTCGTGGTGACGCGTGCGCGCGCCGAACGTATCGGCCGCACGCTGGACACGACGCCGCGCCTCGACTGCGAGCCGCTCCGTACCGCGAAGGGCCGACCGCGCGTGCTGGAATTGCCGTGCGTCGACACGGGGGAGAATGGGCTCTTCACGCGCGGCGAGTTCGAGGCGATCACGTCGTGGGGGCAGATGGAGTACGTGACGCCCGAAGAAATCGCGGAATTGGTCGTGCAGGAAATCCGCGGCGCGAACACGGGCAAGGACGTGATCGGTGCGGTGGATTCGTCGGTGCTCGGGCCATCGTATCGCGCAGGGATGATTCGCCAGCTCGGTCTCGCGGAGGTGGAGTCGCTCGAGAAGACGAGCGGCGTACCGTCGGTGGCGATCGGGCGTCTTGGCCCGCCACAGCTCGCGAAGCTGCTCTACGAGGCGCACCTCTTGTCCGAGGTGTACGGCACGTTGGACGCGTTCGTGGAAGCGAAGACCGCCCCGCGCGCGATGAGCGAGCAACTGCACGCGCGCGCGGTGGAAAGCGGCGTGGCGGACGTCGCAGCGACGCTCGGCATTCCCACATTGCTTCCCGACGGCAAGACGCTCCTGCGCGGTCCGACATTGCGGTTGCCGGAGTACAACCCCCTCACGCCGGTCGTGCCGCTCGACGGCGAGCGCTTCGAGTTCTACGCGGCTCGCACGTGGATCGATCTGCGTCCGGCGAACATGAAGCGCTGGGTGGAGCGGTTGCGCACGATGCACCGCGCGCGCGCGTCGCTGCACACGGGCGCAGCCACGGAGCAACTCACGCGGGAGAGCTACCCCTTCCACCGCATTCGCAGCGGCGCGGTCGTTGCGTGGATCTTTGCGAATGAGATGGGCGGGTATCGCATGAACGCGTGATGCGCGTCGCGTGCGCCGCGCCGCCGCGCGGAGGGCGGGCGACACGGCGCGAGACGACCTCGCCGCCGCCGCCCGCGCAGGTCACGAGCAATCGGGTTCTCCTGCGGGAGCACCGGCGTCGTGCCGTGATGCGTGCGCCGGACGCAGAAACGGTCGACATCGACGATCTCCTCCGTGACGCGCAGACCACCGTCGCCGACGTCGGACAGATGCAGCAGAACCTGGCCATGGGCGCAGACGACCTGGAGAATGCGCGCTGGCGGATGGCGCTCGCGGCAGCGGGGTCTCTCCCGGGCGCCGCCTCGCGCATCACGACGAGCGGGCAGACGAACACTCCGTTCTTCGTCGAAGGAGTGATCGAGACCAGCGCGCTCCTCGATCCGCACATCCGAGGCAAGCGCGTGAAGACGGACGTGGCGCAGAACTTTCACGTGTACGGATCGCAGGCGGAGTTCGAGAGCCACTTGTATCGCGGATCATCGCGCGGTGGCCCCGAGGTGAAGAAGTCGCAACCCGACGCGCTGGCGCGCGGCTACTTCCATCGGCCGACGAACAGCATTCATCTGTCGCCCGATGGCACGTTTTCTCACGCGCTGCACGAGGGGCTTCACAAGTACTCGTCGCTCGCCTTCGAGGCAGTGTTCGGGACGCATCTCAACGAGGGCGTCACGCAGTACTTCACGCGGCGCGTGATCGACGAACGGGGGATCACCGGACGCGTAAAGAGCGCCTACGACAACTCAGAACTCCCCTGCGCTCGGAAGCTGCTCGACTGGATCGGGAACGATGAAGGCGCACTCGCCGCCGCCTACTTTCAGGGCAAGATCGACCGCCTGGTGGCGGAAGTGCAAAGTCGGCTGCGCATCGATGCCGGCGGGCTCTCCCGCCTCGGCCGCGAACGCGAGGGGCGCGGCTTGTGCGCGAAGATCAACCCGTAGTGGTGCCTGCTTGATGATGCGCGTGAATGCCGCTAGGCTGCGCGGCCTAATGTGCACTGCTCTCGTCCGCGCATGACGCGCATCACGATGAAAAAGCCCGTCCCCCCGCGCATCCCGCGCGGCCTGCCGCGTCCGTCTCGCAAGGCCTCGCTCTTCACGGAGTCCGTGATCCGCGAGATGACGCGCCTGTGCGCGGAATACGACGCGATCAACCTCGCGCAGGGCTTCCCGGATTTCCCCACGCCGCCGTTTGTGCGCGCGGCCGCACGGCGCGCGATCGCCGACGGCGTGAACCAATACGCGATCACCTGGGGAGCGAAGTCCCTGCGCGACGCGCTCGCGCGCACAGTCGGCCCGTCGCACGGTCGCGCGATCGACCCCGAGCGCGAGATCACCATCACGTGCGGCGCGACGGAAGCGATGATCTCCACGTTCCTCGCGTGCGTCGATCCGGGCGACGAGGTGATCATCTTCGAGCCCTACTACGAAAACTACGGGCCGGATGCGATCGTCGCGGGCGCGGTGCCGCGCTTCGTCACGCTGGAGCCGCCGAACTGGGAGATTCCGTGGTCGCGTCTCCAGCGCGCGTTCGGGCCGCGCACGCGGGCGATCGTGATCAACACGCCGAACAACCCGACGGGCAAGGTGTTCTCGCGCGAGGAACTCACGCGCATCGGCGAGCTGTGCGCGAAGTGGAACGTCCTCGCGATCACCGACGAAGTGTACGAGCACATTCTCTACGACGGCGCCGTGCACGTACCGCTCGCCTCGCTGCCGGGAATGCGCGAGCGCACCGTCACGGTGAGCGCGCTCTCGAAAACCTACAGTGTGACGGGATGGCGTCTCGGTTATGCGATCGCGCCGCCGCATCTCACCGATGCCATTCGCAAGGTGCATGACTTTCTCACCGTGGGCGCGCCCGCGCCCTTGCAGGAAGCGGGTGCACGCGCGCTGGGCGCGCCGCGCTCCTACTACACGAAGATCGCGCGCGACTATGCCGCGCGCCGCACGATCCTCCTCGACGCGGTGCGCGACGCGGGCTTTCGCGTGCCGACTCCCCGCGGCGCGTATTTTCTGCTGTGCGACTTCCGGGCGCTCTCGCGCCGCGACGACACGGCATTCGCGCGGCATCTCACCGCGGAGGTGGGCGTGGCCCCCGTCCCGGGATCGAGCTTCTACAGCGAGCCGCGCCGCGGCGCGCATCTCGTGCGTTTTCACTTCGCGAAGAAACTCGACACACTCACGGAAGCAGGCCGCCGCCTCCGCCGCCTCGCGCGAGCACGCACATGACACGCGCCACCGAAACGGCCGTCGACGTCCGCG
>CAZEPH010000200.1:0-5479 GCA_964514075.1 uncultured bacterium
TGGGCGCGGCGTGCGCCGTGGCCCAGGAGGAGATGGACGGCGAAGCTACGCGCCTCGCCGCACTGCGCACGCTGTTGCACGAGTCGATCGCGCGCGCGTGCGACGGCATGCACGTGAACGGAGACCTCACCCACCGGCTGCCGGGCAATCTGAACGTCGCCTTCGATCGAGTGAACGGCGAGGCGCTCTTGCTCTCGATGCGCGATGTGGCGCTGTCGTCCGGCTCCGCGTGCACGAGCACGAGCACGGAGGCGTCGCACGTGCTCACGGCGCTCGGCATCGGAGAGGAACGCGCGCACTCGTCGGTGCGATTCGGCCTCGGCCGGTTCACCACGCAGGAAGAGGTCGCATTCGTCGCGGAGCGCACCATCGAGTGCGTCGCACGTCTGCGAACGGACAGCCCCGCCGTCCTGCGCGCGGGGGGATAGTCGGCACGTGTCACATCGGGCCGGTGCGCATCGAAGACCACTGTGCAGTGCCGCGTACACGCGTACGCGGGATCCTGAACCGAAGAGGGGAGAACGATGATCACGATCACGGCGTCCGCCACGGAGAAGGTCAAGAACTTGCTCACGCAGAACAACATCCCGTCCAACGGCGGATTGCGTCTCGGCGTGCGCGGCGGCGGATGCTCGGGTTTGAGCTATGTCATGGAGTTTGCCGAGGGCGCGCGTCCCGGTGACGAGGTGCTCGAGATGGAGGGCGTCCGTTTCTTCGTCGACGAGAAAAGCTCCGAGTTCCTGCAGGGTACCGAGTTGGACTACGTGGAAGGCGTGATGGGCGCGGGGTTCGAGTTCAAGAACCCGAACGTGAAGCGCTCCTGCGCCTGCGGCTCTAGCTTCAGCGTCTAGTCTTCCTTCGTCATCGTCGATGCGCGCACCGGGCGAGCGTCCGCTGACGCCCGAGGAAATGCGTCGCTACAGCCGGCACCTGTTGATGCCGGAGGTCGGGCTCGAGGGACAACACGCACTGTCCTCGGCGCGCGTTCTGTTGGTCGGGACCGGCGGGCTCGGCTCGCCGGCTGCGCTGTATCTGGCGGCGGCCGGCGTCGGCACACTGGGTCTCGTGGACGCGGACGTCGTCGACATGACGAACCTGCAGCGGCAGGTCCTCTACGCGACGAGCGACGTGGGCCGGCCGAAGGTGGACGTCGCGGCGGAACGGCTGCGCGCGATGAACCCGCACGTCACCGTGGAACCGCATCGCGTGCACCTGTCGTCCGCGAACGCGCTCGACATTCTCGGCCGATACGACGTCATCGTTGATGGCAGCGACAACTTCCCGACCCGATACCTCGTGAACGACGCCTGCGCCTTGCTCGGGAAGCCGGACGTGTACGGCAGCGTGTATCGCTTCGACGGGCAGGTCGCCGTCTTCGACAGCCGGAGCGGTCCGTGCTATCGGTGCTTGTATCCGGAGCCGCCGCCGCCAGGCGCGGTGCCGAGTTGTGCCGAGGCCGGGGTACTCGGAGTTCTCCCCGGTCTGATCGGCATGCTGCAGGCCATCGAGGTCGTGAAGATCATCCTCGGTCGCGGCGAGACGCTCGTGGGGCGGCTGCTGCTCGTGGACTCGCTCGCCGTGCGCTTCCGCGATCTCACCGTGCGCCGGGCACCGTCGTGTCCAGCGTGCGGCGAACATCCCACACTCACCGCATTGATCGACTACGAGAGGTTCTGCGGAATGGAGTCGCACGACATGCCAGACGAGTTGCTCGTGACGCCGCGCGCACTCGCGGCGGAATTGGACGCGGGACGCGCGCTGCGCGTCGTGGACGTGCGCGAGCCGATCGAACACCAGATCGCCGCGCTGCCGCGCGCGGAACTGATCCCGCTGCACCGGCTGCCCGCCCGCCTGGGGGAGTTGCGGGCCGAAGACGACATCGTCGTGTATTGTCACCACGGATTCCGCAGCGCCGAGGCGCAAGCGTTCTTGCGCGCTCAGGGTTTCGCGCGCGTGCGGAACCTCACAGGCGGAATCGACCGCTGGGCAACGGACGTCGATCCAGCGATGCCACGATACTAGCGCGCGGGGAGCAACGAATGCCTGTCCTGAACTTCGCACCGCCGGTGCAAGAGGAACTGCCGTCCGATCTCGCGGCGCTCTCCGAGGTGGATGTCGACGCGCGCATTCGCGCGGCGAAGGCGGCGCTCGGGGCGCGCCTCGTGATCCTTGGTCACCACTACCAGCGCGACGAGGTCATCCGCCACGCGGACTACACGGGCGATTCGTTCGGCCTCTCGCGCGAAGCCGCGCGCCTCGCGCACGTGGAGTTCATCGTGTTCTGCGGCGTGCATTTCATGGCGGAATCCGCGGACGTTCTCACGGGCGGACGGAAGATCGTCGTGCTGCCGGACATGCGCGCGGGCTGTTCGATGGCGGACATGGCCGACATCGACCAAGTGGACGCCGCGTGGGACGTGCTCACGCGCGATGGCGGCGGCGACATTCTGCCGGTCACGTACATGAACTCCGCGGCGAATCTCAAAGCGTTCGTCGGGCGGAACGGCGGTGCGGTGTGCACATCGTCGAACGCGCGCGCCGTGCTGACGTGGGCGATGGAGCGCGCCTCGCGCGTGCTCTTCTTTCCGGATCAACACTTGGGACGCAACACAGGATACGCACTGGGGGTGCCGCTCGAGCGCATGATCGTGTGGGATCCGCGTCGCGGTCCGTCGGGCGAAGCGGAGGGCGCATCGGCTGCGGCGCGCATTCTCCTGTGGAAGGGGCACTGCTCGGTACACAATCGCTACACCGTGGAGCACGTGCAGAAAGTGCGCGCCGACGATCCGCACGTGCAGGTTCTCGTCCACCCCGAGTGCCGGTTCGAGGTTGTGCAGGCCGCCGACTATTGCGGATCCACCGAGTACATCATCCGCACCGTCGAAGCGAGCGCACCCGGATCATCGTGGGCGATCGGGACGGAATTCCATCTCGTGAAGCGTCTCGCCGACCGGTTCCCGGACCGGCGCATCGTCACGCTGGAAGGGTGCGTGTGCTTTTGCGCGACGATGTACCGCATTACCGCGCCGCATTTGTTGTGGACGCTCGAGAACCTCGTGGCCGGGCGTGTCGTGAATCAAGTACGCGTGCCGGAAGAGACGGCGCACTGGGCGCGCCTTGCACTCGATCGCATGCTGGAGATTACCTAGAGCGACGCGACGGCCGCCGTCCAACCCGCCGGATCGGCGTCGCTCTTGTGCACGACCGCTGTGTCCACGACCAGCGTGTCGCCGTTGCGCGTGAGGGCGTAGCGATCCATCGACCGAGTCGCGCGTCCGGAGATGTACGTGCCGTTCACTTGATACCGCGACTTGTGCTTCGGGCACTGAAAGCGCGCTTTCCCGGCGTCGTAACGGAGCGCCGTTCGCCGGTGCGGACACGCCAGGGCGAAGGCATAGGCTGCACCGGCGTGGCGCACGAGAATCACCTCGCCGTCCGTGTCGATTGCGACACCGTCCGCGTTCGGCACGGCGTACGTGCGAATGAGTCCACGCACCGCAGCCGGTCGAAGGTCGGATGCGCCGCCTCCGGCCCACCCACTCTCGCCGTCGAGCCAAGAGACGCCGAGGACCGTGCCGGCTCCGACGACCAACGCCGCGCGGAGGAAGCTCCGCCGGTCCAACCCGTCCGGGCATTCATCGCATGACATCTGTTCGCGTCCTTTCCCCACAAGCGATGCCGCGATGCGCGGCGCTAATCCTTCCACAACAGCATGAGGCTGTAGCCGGCGAGTGCGGTTGCCACGGATGTGAGGGCCACCGTGCGGTGCGTGCTCTTGTTCGACCCGCCGTCACCTTCCGCCTCGTCGTCATCCGGAGCGAGTGCGGCCGTGGCCGCGAACCCGGCCGCGGACGTGAGCATGAGAAGCGCGTGCACGGTGGATCGCGTGCTGCCGGCGTGGGCCTTCTTGAGATCGAGCAGGTTCCACACGCCGGTGACGCCGTTCACGACGAAGAGGCCTTCGATCGCGGCGGCGGTCGGGCCGTGAACGTCGCGCGCCCACCCTTTGTCGTCTCCGGTGCCGGTTGAGTTGTACAGTGACCGGCCGCTCGCATACTGCACGGCGAAGAGCGGCAGGAGTAGATAGCTTGCCGTGCGGTGAATGGTGAGGCGCGTCGCGTAGGCGTCGCTGAGGTGGGCGGTGCGTGGGAGCGGAACGGGCATCGTGTCCACGGAGGCGGACTGGGCCGTCAGCGTGAAATCGACTGGCGAGATCATCTGCGCGCGGGCTGCGTCCGGCGCGAAGCCGAGGCACACGACAACTGGCGCAAGCATGCGTGATGCGGAGAGCATGTGGGTCCTTGCGAGGGGACGGGTGAGTTGCACCGGATCGACGGGAGGCGCGACGTCTACACAGGAGCACCGTAGCATGTTCCCGCCGAGGCCGTCCGGTCTCCGCAAGGAGAAAGTTGACGCATCAGTCCAGTTAGTGCTACCAATCTTGACGAACGAGTCGATATTCGTGTGGAACCCTCGCGAGACCCTACGCACATGCGTTTCAGCGCCCAGGAAGAATACGGCCTGCGATGCCTCTTACAGATCGCGCACACGCCCGGCGGCTTTGCGACCATCGGAGATGTGGCCGCGCGCGAGAAGCTCTCGGTCGCGTACGTGGCCAAGCTGATGCGCGTGCTACGCCGCGGCGAACTGGTCGAGAGCATCCGTGGGCAGAAGGGCGGATACCGGCTCGCGCGCGACCCGCGATCGATCACGCTCGCGCACGCGCTCGACGTTCTCGGAGGGCGGTTGTACAACACGGAATTCTGTGCGGAACACTCCGGGGCGGGTCGGCAGTGCGTGCATCACGTCGACTGCTCCATTCGCTCCGTGTGGTCCGCGGTCGACGATCTGTTGCATCGCGCGCTCAGTTCCACGACCCTGCACGACATGCTGTGCGGCGAACCCGTCATGAACACGCGCGTCCGGTCCCGCATCACCGTGGCGGAGCTGTCGCGCACGCCCGCTCGCCTCAAGTCGCTGGCCGTATGACGCTCGATCCCCGCGAAACAGACTCCAACGCCGCACTCCGCGACTTGACGCAGCAGCAGTACAAGTACGGCTTCGTCACCGACATCGAAGCGGACACCGTTGAGCCCGGCCTGAGTGAGGACGTGGTCCGTCTGATCTCGGAGAAGAAGGGCGAACCGGAGTGGCTGCTCGAGTGGCGCCTGCGCGCCTACCGCGCGTGGCTCACGATGCGGGAACCCACGTGGCAGAACGTGCACTACGCGCCGATCGACTACCAGGCGATTCGTTATTACTCCGCGCCCAAGCCGAAGAAGACGCTCAACTCACTGGACGAGGTGGATCCGGAACTGCGCGCGGCGTTCGAGAAACTGGGGATCTCGCTCGACGAACAGAAGCGGTTGGCGAATGTCGCAGTCGACGCCGTGTTCGACAGCGTGTCGGTGGCCACGACGTTCCGCGAGACGCTCGCGCAGTATGGGATCATCTTCTTCTCGTTGTCGGAGGCCGTGCG
>CAZEPH010000201.1:0-5463 GCA_964514075.1 uncultured bacterium
GCTCGCACGATCCGCGTCCTCTGCGACGCGCAGACGCGTCCGGACGACCTCGAGCGTCCCGGCCACATCTTCCCGCTGCGCGCGCGCGACGGCGGCGTGCTGCGCCGCGCGGGTCACACGGAAGCCGCGGTGGACCTCGCGCGCCTCGCCGGCCTGTACCCCGCGGGCGTGCTCTGCGAGGTGATGGCCGACGACGGCAGCATGGCACGCACCGACGAACTCGTGCAGATCGCGCGTGCGCACAAGATCCCGATCATCACCATCAAGGCGCTCATCGAGTACAGACGCCGCACGGAGAAGTTGATCGAGCGTCTCGTCTCCACGCGGTTCCCGACGAAGCGCGGCGAGTTCACGCTGTCGCTCTACGAAGAGGTGGGCGAGAACTTCCACCACGTGGCCCTGGTGAAAGGCGACGTGCGCACCTCCGATCCCGTCCTGGTGCGCGTGCACTCGCAGTGCCTCACCGGCGACGTGTTCGGATCGTTGCGCTGCGACTGCGGCGAACAGATGGACCGCGCGATGGAGATCATCGAGGAGGCGGGTCGCGGAGTCGTTCTGTACATGCGGCTGGAAGGCCGCGGCATCGCTCTCGCGAACAAGATTCGCGCGTACGAGTTGCAAGATCAGGGGCTCGATACGGTGGAGGCGAATCACAAGCTCGGGTTTCAGAGCGACCTGCGCGACTATGGCGTGGGCGCGCAGATCCTCGCGGACCTGGGACTCAAGAACATCCGCCTACTCACGAACAACCCGAAGAAGATCGTCGGCCTGGAGGCGTACGGGCTGGAGATCACGGAGCGTGTGCCGCTGCAGATTCCTGCGCGGCCGACCAACAAGGGCTACTTGGCCACGAAGCGCAAGAAGCTCGGTCACCTGATCGACGTGGATCTGTAGACCGGCCGTGGGCACCGTCGCAGCAACGAAGAACGCGGTGAACGGCACGGGGCGGCGCATCGGCATCGTCGCGAGCCGGTACAACGACGACATCGTGTCGCGTCTCGTGTTGTCCGCCATTGCTGGTCTGGTGCACAACGGCGTCTCCGAGTCCGACATCCGTACGGTGTGGGTGCCGGGCGCGGTGGAGATCCCGCTCGTCGCGCAGCGCCTCGCGCGCGGTGGCGATGTGGATGCGGTGCTGGCGCTCGGCGCGGTGATCCGCGGCGAGACCGCGCACTTCGACCACGTGGCGCGCATCGTGGCGAACGGCGTTCTGCGCGTGAGCCTGGACACTGGAGTGCCCGTCATCTTCGGCGTGCTCACGACCGACGATCGCGAGCAAGCGCTCGCGCGCACCGGCGGCGGTGCGGGCGACAAAGGATGGGAGGCGGCGCTGAGTGCGTTGCACGTGATCACGACGCTGGCGAATCTGCCGTGAGCCCGACGCCCGTTCCGCGGCACCGCGGTCGTGCTCTCGCGCTGCGCGTCCTGTATCAGTCGGACGTGCTCGGCGACGCGCTCGCCGACGCGCTCGCCAATGTGCTATCCGATCCCACGCCGCGCGATCCGGACGAGCACACGGAGCTCCTGCAAGAGCTGCCCGACGGAATCGATCCCGAACCGGAGATGCTGCACCCCGCGCTGGCGCGATACGTGAGCGATCTCGTGCACACCGTCGACGCGCATCGCGAAGCGATCGACGCGGCGCTCGCGCGCGCGGCCACCAATTGGACGATCGAGCGCATGTCCGCGATCGATCGCAACGTGCTGCGTCTCGGCGCGGCCGAAGTGCTCTTTCATCCCGACGTGCCCGTGAAGGTCGCGATCAACGAAGCGATCCTCCTCGCGCAGTCATTCGGCGGCCCGGAGTCGGGCGGCTTCGTCAACGGTATCTTGGACCGCGTGGCGCGCGACACCGGCGCCGAGCGCGCAGCGAACGGATAGGAAGGAACTCTCACGCCATGCGCTGTGCGATCATCTCGGACATCCACTCGAACATCGAGGCCTTGTCCGCGGTCTTCGAGGACATCGACCGGCAGGCCGTGGAACAGGTTCTCTGCCTCGGCGACATCGTCGGCTACGGCGCGAGCCCCAACGAGTGCGTGGCGCTCGTGCGCGAGCGTTGCTCCACCACCGTGATCGGCAACCACGATCACGCGGCGATCGGACGGACGTCGGTGGAGTTGTTCAATCCCTACGCCCGCCGCGCCGCCGAGTGGACGCGCGAGCGCATGACGAGCGACGTCGCGGCGTGGCTCGGCGAGCTGCCGTTCACGGCGGTGGTGGAAGGCGTGCGCCTCGCGCACGCCACGCCGATGGACCCGGAGGAATGGCGCTACGTGCTGAACCCGATCGAAGCCGCGGCGGAATTGCTGGCGGTAGACGAGAACGCCTGCGTCATCGGTCACTCGCATTTGCCGGGCGTGTACGAGAGGCACGGCGAGACGTCGCGCCTGCGCGGCTTTGGCACCTTGCCGCTCGACGGCGCCGGCCGCTATCTCATCAACGTCGGGAGCGTGGGTCAGCCGCGCGATGGCAACCCGTCGTCCGCCTACGCGATTCTCGACACCGCGGAGCGTTCGGTGGAGTTGCGGCGCGTGCCGTACGACATCGCCACGGCGCAGGAGCGCATCATCGAGGCGGGGCTGCCTCGCATTCTCGCGGACCGGCTGGAGCGCGGCGAGTAGTGCCCGTGCGCGAGTCCACGAAAGGCCACTGGCAATCGTATTGGAACGGACTCGAGGGGTTCGAGTCCTACGCGAACGACGATCGCATCGTGGGCCGGCTCACCGCGGCGATGCAGCAGAGCGCGCCGCGCGTCCTGGAAGTGGGCGCGGGCACGGGGCGCGACAGCGTCGCCCTCGCGGAACGCGGCGCGCACGTGGTGGTGGTGGACTACGTGCCGCAATCGCTCGCGATCGTGCGAGAGAACGCCCGGCGCCGCGGCGTGCCCGTCGCCGTCGTGTGTGCCGATGCGCGACGCATGCCCTTTCGCGACGACACGTTCGACGCGTGCTTTCACGCGGGCCTTCTCGAGCATTTCCGAGAACCGAACGACCTGCTTCGTGAGAACGCACGCGTGGTGACGCGCGGCGGCGTGCTGCTCGTCGACGTGCCGCAGCGCTTCCATCTCTACACGATCGCCAAGCACATTCTCATCGCGCTCGGCAAATGGTTCGCGGGGTGGGAGACGGAGTACTCGATCGGCGAGCTGGAGCGGCTCGTCGCGCGCCAGGGATTTCGCATCGAGAGCTCGTACGGCGAGTGGATGGTGCCGGGGCTGTGGTATCGCTCTCTCCGGCTCACGCTCGCGAAGATGCGTGTGGCCCATTTGCCGCAAGTCCCCGCGTGGGTGACGGCATGGGAGGACACAGTGCGTCCGGTCAAGGAGCACTTCCGCCGTACGCGCGCGTCGTTCTACACGTTCGCCGTGATCGGGACCATCGGGAGAAAGGCGTGAGCGCACGCCACCGCATCGTGGCGATCAACTGGCGCGATATTCGGAACCCCGATGCGGGCGGCGCCGAAGTGCACCTGCACGAAATCCTGCGCCGCCTCGCCGCGCGCGGCCACACGATTACGCAGCTCTCGGCCGGGTGGCCCGGGGCGCACGCGAGCGACGAGGCGGACGGCGTACGCGTCGAGCGCGCCGGCCGGTGGTGGAACGCGAACTTCGCCCTCGCGCGCCGCTACAGGAGCGGCGGCTATCAGGATCGGTGCGACGTGGTGATCGAGGACATCAACAAGATCCCGTTCTTCACGCCGCTGTACGCAAAGCGGCCCGTGCTCGCGGTCGTTCCGCACCTGTTCGGGCGCACGGTGTTCCAGGAGACGGCGTGGCCCTTGGCCGCGTACGTCTACGCATGGGAAGGGCTCATTCCGGCCGTGTACAAACGATGCGACGTGCTCGCGATTTCCGAGAGCACGCGCGACGATCTCGTCGCGCGCGGCCTGGACCGCGCGCGCGTGCATGTCAGCTATTGCGGTCTCGATCACACGCTTTACGCGCCCGCGAACGAACCGCTGGAGCCGGGGCTCGTGCTCTTTCTCGGCCGGCTGCAGAAGTACAAGGGCGTGCAGTTCGCGTTGCAGGCCATGGTCCGCGTGCGCGCGTCCGTGCCGCACGCGCACATGGTAGTGGTCGGCAAGGGGCCCTATCGCGCCGCGCTCGAACGGCTGGCTGCCTCGCTCGGCATGGCGGACGCGGTCCGCTTTTGCGGACACGTGAGCGCGGAGGAGAAAGTCGCGCTCCTGCGGCGAGCCGTGGTCGTCGTGAACCCGTCGCCCAAGGAGGGATGGGGCCTCACGTCGGTGGAAGCCGCAGCGTGCGGAACGCCCGTGGTCGCGAGCAACAGCCCGGGACTGCGCGAATCGGTGCGTGACGGGGTTTCGGGCTTTCTCGTTCCGCACAGCGACGTGAGCGCGCTGGCCGCGCGCCTCACCGACGTTCTACGCGACGAGGCGCTGCGCGCGCGTCTCTCGCGCGGGGCGATCGAGCACGCGCGCCCCTTCACGTGGGAGCGTGCCGCCGACGAAGCGGAGGCGCTGATCGATCGCGTGACGGGAGCCGGATCGTGAGTGCGGGATCGCGCACGCGGCAGACGCTCGCGTTCGCGGCGAAGTCCGCTCTGTCGGTGGGTTTGGTCGCGCTCTTGGTGTCGCGGCTGGGCGTGGGACATCTGACGCACGCGATGCGGACGGCGCACTGGCCGCTCCTCGGCGCCGCCGCGGCGCTCCTGTTGACGAGCAACGTGCTGGGAAGTGTCCAGTGGGGTATTCTGCTGCGCGCACAAGGGCATTCCACGCCGTGGCCCAAAATCGTCGCGGCGTACTTCGTGGGGCTCTTCTTCAACAACTTCTTGCCGGCGAACGTGGGTGGCGACCTCGCGCGCGTGCACAGCGTGAGCGAGCGCGGGCGCGGTCTCTCGCCGACGCTCTCCGCAACGCTCTTCGACCGTTTGATCGGGCTGTTCGTCATCGCCGCCTTCGGCGTCGGCGCGATCCCGTTGATGGTGCTGGACGCCGGCGACGTACGCGCCGGGTACACGCGTTCCGCGGCGTGGAACGAAGTGCTGCGCGAACCCGTGATCTACGCATCGGTGGTCATGTTCTTCGCGGCCGCGCTGGTGGCCCTGCTCGCGTTGCGCAGCCGTCGCGCGCTCCGCCTGCTCTTGCGTCCCGTCCGCGCGCTGGGCAGCGACGCACTCGCCGTGCGTGCGGAGCGTGCGGCGGCGAGCATTCACGGACTCGCGGTGCGCGGACGGTTGATCGGCGGGCTTCTGCTGTTCTCGGGGGTGGTGCAGGTGATGCGCATTTACGTGCACTTCCTCGTCGCACAAGCACTCGACATTCGGCTGCCTCACGCTGCACTATGGGCCTTCGTTCCCATCCTCGCGGTGGTCGCCGCTCTTCCGGTGTCGCTCAACGGGCTCGGCGTGCGCGAGTGGGCCGCGACGGTGTTGTTGCCGTCGGTCGGCGTGACGCAAGGCGAGGCGTTTGCGTGGCAGTTGCTGACGTACGCGATCG
>CAZEPH010000202.1:0-5424 GCA_964514075.1 uncultured bacterium
ACGACGACGCCGTTCAGCACGCGCATCTGGAGCTTCTGAATCGGCAGGGACTCGCGCACCTGCTGCTCGATCGGCGACCAGTCGATGTTCGGGTTGGCCAGCGCGGCTTGATACTTCGCGGGATCGAACTGCCCGTTCGTCTGGAACTGCGGCAGCTGCGCGATCTCCTGCGGCGGGCTCGTGCGCACGGTCTGCACGACCTCGTCGTCCGTGACCGTGATGCCGGCCTTCTTGACGAGTTGCTGCAGCAGGCGGTTCTGCACCATCTGCTGCCAGACCTGCTCTTCGATTTGCGCGCGCTCGGCGTCTCCGATTTCGCGCTGGCCGTTCCGCGCGTACTGCGCGAACGCCTGGCTGAGCGCCTGCTGGTAGGTCGTGTACGGGATCGGCTCGCCGTTGACCCGGCCGGCTTCGTTCGACCGTGCACCGCCGCCGCCGCCGAGCGTGCCGCTGCCCCATGTGATGAACCCGAACAGGATGAACGCGGCCGCGGTCAAAAAGAAGTACCACTTCGCGCGAGTGCGCATGTGCTGCATCATGATGAGAACGACTCCTGGAAATGCGTGGCGCCCGCCGTCTGGATCGTGCGGGCGGAAGTCCGCCAATCTACCACGCGGCGACGGGGGGAGCAATCCGAGCGGCGGGCGGCGGTCGCCGACCGAAAAATGACGGACCCCCATGCTACGGTGCACGGGCATGCCAGCCAGAACGGAGTCCCGCACCTCGGATGCATGGATGCAGCTCGCGCTCGACGCGATCGAGTACGGCGTGATCGCGCTCGACGACGAGCAGCGCGTCGCGTACGCGAACCGTCGCGCGGAGGAGTTGCTCGGGCGCGACGGCGTCGCGCTCGCCGCCGGCGACGTGCGCGACGTGCTCGGCGCGCGCGACGCACGCTGGCTGGACACCGAAGGGGAGGACCGGCTGGGCGAGCCGGATGCGGAGCGCTCGCTGCGGTTCGAGGCCGGCGGCCGCGAGATCACGCTGCAGTCCAACCCCACGGACATCCTCGACGCGCGCGGCGCGCGCATCGGCACCGCGGTGCTACTGGAAGAAGCGGACGAAAGCGATCCCGACTTCGAGCAAGCGCGCAAGATCGACCGGCTGGTGTCCCTGGGTGAACTCTCCGCGTATGTCGCACACGAAATCCGCAACCCGCTCACGGGCATTCGCACCACGGTGCAGTTCGTCGGCTCGAAGATGCGCGCCGACGACACGCGGCGCGCCGACCTGGAAGAGGTCATCGCGGAGATCGACCGTATCGAGCAGATCATCACGAGCCTGCTCACGTTCGCGCGGCCGCCGGCGAGCAAACCCGCGCCCGTCCAGGTGGCCGATGTCGTGCGCCGCGTGCTGGACAACGTGGACCCGCAATGCACGGCATCGAGCGTTGTCGTGGAGTTCGCAGCCGCCGAACCGATTCCGCTCGTCCTGGCGGACGAAGATCTGCTCATGCAGGTCTTCTTGAATCTCGTGCTGAACGCGGTCCAGGCGATGCCGGACGGCGGTTCGCTCGCGGTCACCGTGATCGCCAAGCGCACGAGCCGGCGACGCAACATGGTGGAGATCGCGATCAGCGACACGGGGCGCGGCATCCCGCCGGAGAACTTGCAGAAGATCTTCGCGCCCTTCTTTACGACGCGTCGCACGGGCACCGGACTCGGTCTGGCGATTTCGCAGCAGATCGTGCGCGAGTGCGGCGGGCTCATCACCGCCGCCAACCGGCCGCAAGGCGGCGCGCTGTTCCGCGTCACGTTGCCGGGGCTCTCCGCCCGCGCGGCCGCGCGCGTGGTGGCCGAGGCCGCGCCGCCCGAACCCGCCGCGGCGGGGAGTGCGAGCTAGCATGGGCGACGCGACCTTGGTCCCACGTGGGGCACGTGTGCTCGTGATCGACGACGAGCCGTCGATTCGCCGGTCGCTCTCGCGCGTGCTCGTCGAGCGCGCGTTCGTCGTGGAGACGGCGGCCACCGCGAAGGACGGACTCGCCGCCGCGGAGTCGTTCGACCCGCACGTGGTGCTGCTCGACCTGCGCCTGCCCGACGCGACCGGCCTGGACGTCCTGCGCGAACTCAAAGCGCGCGACCCGGCCGTCGCCGTGCTCATGATCACCGCGTACGGCGACGTTTCCGAGGCGGTGCAGGCGCTGCATCTCGGCGCGGTGGACTTCCTCAAGAAACCGTACGAGTTGGAAGAGGTCGTGGTGTCGATCACCGCGGCCGCGCGGCGCGCGACGCTGGAATCGGAGCTGGCGCGCTACCGCGAGCGCGAGGCGCAGTCGTTCCGCCGCGAGACGCTCATCGGCGAGTGCGCGGCGATGATCGATCTCCGCACGCTTCTCGCGAAGGTGGCGCGTGGCGCGAGCACCACGGTGCTCGTCGAGGGGGAGAGCGGAACCGGCAAGGAACTGGTCGCCCGGGCGATCCACCAGGAGAGCGAGCGCCGCGCCGCCGCACTCCTCGAGTTGAACTGCGCGGCGGTGCAAGAGTCGATGCTCGAGAACGAGCTCTTCGGACACGAGCGGGGCGCATACACGGACGCAAAGGAGATGAAGCGCGGCCTCGCGGAGCTGGCCGACGGCGGCACGCTCTTCCTCGACGAGGTGGCGGACATGCCGGCCGGCGTGCAGTCGAAGCTGCTGCGCTTTCTGGATGGCCAGAGCTTCCGCCGCGTGGGAGGCACCCGCGACATCACAGTCGACCTGCGCGTGATCGCCGCCACCAACAAGCCGCTTCTGGACGAAGTGGCTGGCGGCCGCTTTCGCTCCGATCTCTTCTACCGCCTGCGCGTCGTCACCGTAATCCTGCCCCCGCTCCGCGAGCGCGGCGGCGACGTGGATCTCCTCGCCGAGCACTTCCTCACGCAGTACGCACGCCGCTTTCACAAGCGCTTCCTCCGCTTGGCGCCGGAGACCCGCGCGGTGCTGCGTGCGTATGCCTGGCCGGGCAATGTGCGCGAGCTGAAGAACGTCATGGAGCGGGCGGTCCTCTTGGAGGACGGCGACGAACTCTTGCCGGAGCATCTGCCGCCGGAGATAGCGATGCTGCCGCACGCGGCGGATGCCGGGGCGGACCCACCCGCCGCACCGAGCGGCGCGCAGTCGCTCGCCGACGTGACCGATCAACACATCCTCCGCGTGTTGGAGATGGTGCACGGCAACAAGTCGGAAGCGGCGACCGTGCTGGGCATCTCGCGCCGCGGTCTGCTGTATCGCTTGCAAGCGATGCAGGAACGAGCGCGTACGGCGCCGTAGCGCGCGCAAGAATTGCACACACGGCTGCGCAATTCTTGCGCGATCATGCGGGCGCATCACGCGCCGCGCATGTACTGCATGGTGAGTTCTCCGCGTCCGTCCGCACTTTTCCAACATTGCGCGCATGTTGGCACGCTGCCTGCACCTTCACCCCGTACAGCGATGGTCGAGGAACGTGGGGAGGCGCGCGGTGTCCAAGTCGATTCTGATCGTGGACGACGAACGACTTCTCACTCGCACGCTGACGAACGCGCTACGCGATGCGGGTTACTCCGTACTGGCGGCGGGGTCCGCGGAGCAGGCGGAGAAGCACTTCGCCGGCGCGGACGGACCGGATCTCGTGATCCTCGACAATCGCTTGCCCAAGAAATCCGGACTGGAAGTCCTGCGTGAAATCCGTGACGCGGAGCACTCGTGCCGCGTGATTCTCATGACTGCCTATGGAGGGGCTGAGGTCAGGAAGGAGGCTCAACGTCTCAAAGTCGATCGGTACGTGCTCAAGCCTTTCGATTTAGAGACGATGATGTCCACGGTGTCCGAGCTACTTGCTCAGGACGATCCACTCGAAGGAACGACTCGGATCGGAGGGAGGTGAATCGATGCCAGCGGCGAAGAAGAAGGCAGCCAAGAAGGCGACGAAGAAGTCGTCCGCCAAGAAGGGCGCAAAGAAGAAGTAACTTCGCATCCAATCGGATGACGACGTGCAGGGACCGCGCGAGACGCGGTCCCTCGCCGTTTTGGGCCTTCGGACTAGCGATAGAGCGATTTGATTCCGCCCCACGTCGCCGGCTCTACCGGCGTGGGCTGGTGCGTGATCCAGTTCGCGATGTTCACGTAGAGGCGCTCGTCGTCTTCCGTGGTGGAGACGTTCCAGGTCGACGGGTGCATGGGGAGCACGTCGGGCAGGCACGCGATGCGGCCGCCGTCGCCCCAGGACGAAACGGCCAGCGCGGGGATACTGCCACTGCACGCGTCGGACGTGGCGTTGGCTCCGGCGGTCGCGACGACCTGCGCGGGTGCCGTCGCGCTGAGGCACGCTCCGAGGTAGAGTCCGAACGCATTCACGTCCGCCAGAACCTCGTGCGACGTGAGGCTCGTGATGAGCGGCGCCAAGAACGGCGGCCCTGTGTTGTCGATGTCGTCGGCGACGGTGGCGTTCTGAAACGTCACGCCAAACGCCGTCGCGAGCGAGTTGATGCCCGACGGATCGGTCGCCTGCTTGTGCAAGAGCCACAAGCCGCGTCCTTGCGACAGCCACGCCTTGATTGCGGTGACCTCCGATGCGCTGAACGGCGTGATCGATCCGGAGTACGCCACCGGAACGAGGAGCGCGTCGTAGTTCTTCAGGACTGCATCGGTGACGGGAGAGGTGTTCGTCGCGACCGTCCATCCGAGAGATTTCAGGTAGTCGGTGAAGCCGGTTGTGCTGTAGTTCTCCACGTGCGCGCTGTCGACGAGTAGACGCCGACCCGCCGCGTGCGTGTACGCGGGCGGAAGAACCAGCGTCGCCGCGACGGCGAGCGAGACAAAAAGTGAGGAGGGCGACATGGGTGATTCCTCCGAGATGAGTGATGCGTTCGTCACGAGAACGCAGCGGCGCTCTCGGGTGCACACGGATCGCGCACCATGAGCCGGCAATCGCTGCTCATCCTCGTCTCGGTGTGCGCGGTGGTGGGTGTGCTCCTGGTGCGCCTCGCGATGTGGAGCAACCCCGAGCACTCAGGGCTCTTGCATCACGACGTGTACCCCGAGCCCGCGCTGGCCCCGCCGCCGGGGACCCACGCCGAACGAACGAGCGCATGGCGCGCCGGATCGCGCGCGAACATGGCGAACGCGGATGTCGCGATCACGTTTCCGCCCGATCCCGGACAGAGCGACAGCTCGCGATACACGGGCGTGTTGAGCGAGATCCAGAGCGACACCGGCCGCGTCGTGCTCGTGAGCGGCCCGTCGCTCGAAGGAGAGCGGGAGCGGGTCGATGCTGTGACGCGACCGGGACAGAGGTGCCTGTTCGTGGCGGGGCTGGACGCACCCTCCGATTCACTCATCGTGTTGCTGACGCGTGCCGCTGCGACGATTCGCTAGCGACGGCGACGGCGCGATGATCGCGCGCGACGTTCCGTCCAAAGCGAGGTGGACCCGCGTCCTCTCGCCCCCGGGTTCACTAGAGCGCC
>CAZEPH010000203.1:0-5417 GCA_964514075.1 uncultured bacterium
CGATTTCGCGAGGTCGGTCACCTGAATGCGTTCGTTCATGCGTCCTCCGTGTGCGAGCGTGACGGGGAGCATCGTAGCGCCGGACGCACGCGTGCCGCATGCAGTAGTCGACCACCGGCGCCCCGCGGTGGACGAACGACGCTTTTCGCGGGATGAACGGCGCGCGTGCTATGCTCGGAAGTGCTCCTCATGAGTCCCTGTCCCCACCGGAGGCCCTCATGTTTCGCTTGCGATCGCTCTGCGCAATGCTGTCCCTTGTGTGCGCCGCCTCTGCGTCCGCCACGATCCTCACGTTCGACCAGAATCCCATTCCTGCACCCGTGTACCAGGACTACGGTGACAACACTACCGCGACGTCGCAGAACGGCGCGACGTACGAGATGGGCGGCGGCTGGACGCCGGCCATCAGCGTGACCTATCGCTCGCTCAACCCGTCGACCTTCGCCGTCACGTGCGAGTGCGCGGGCGTGTGGGGCGGCGGTTACGGCGACTTGAGCAACGTGCTGCAAGCCTCGGGCAGCGGCGACATGCTGGAGGTCGTGTTCACTCCCGCGCCGGGCGTCGAGGTGAGGTTGAACTCGTTCGATCTGTCCGCATTCAACGTGGACCAACTGTCGCAGCCGGTGCTTGTGCTCGATGACGCAGGGCTGACGGCGGCGGACATCGGTCCTCTCGACGCGCGCTGCTACGAGAGCGGCACGGCGAATCGCACGCACGTGCACGTGAACGTCGGCGTGCAGCTCAGCGCGCCGCTGCACCTGCGCGTCGGCAACACGTACAACGTGGGCATCGACAACGTGGACTTCTCGCAGATCGGCACGTCGCCCGCCCAGCCGTCGACGTGGGGCGCCGTCAAGGCGCTCTATCGCTAGCGTGCGCGTGCAACTCGTTGTCTGCGCGCTGCTCGCCGCGGCAGCGGTCGCGCGCGCGGAGCCGGCGGTCACTTTGATCGAGTCGGTACCGGTCGAGACCCGTCTCGGCAACAGCGAGGTGCCGCGCGCGCGTGACGTATGGTTGGAATTGATACGCGGCGCACGGCACACGCTCGACCTCGAAGAGTTCTACTTCTCCACGTGGCCCGGCGAAGCGTTGGACGACGTGGTCGATGCTATCGGCGCCGCGGCCGCACGCGGCGTCCGCGTGCGCATCCTCCTGGATGCGGGCTTCCACAAGACATACCCGCAACCCGCCGACTCGCTCGGCGCGCTCGCCGGCGTGAGCGTGCGGCTGATCGACTTCCGCTCGCTCGCGGGCGGCGTGCAGCATGCGAAGTACTTCCTTGTCGACGGCGAGCACACGGTGCTCGGGAGCCAGAATCTGGATTGGCGGGCGCTCTCGCACATTCACGAACTCGGCGTGCACGTGCACGACGCGCACACGACGCAGGCGTTTCAGCGCGTCTTCGACGCGGACTGGGCGGCCGCGGGGCGCGAGAACCACGCGCCGTTCGGTGCACGGTGCGACACGCTCCCCGTCCGCCTCGCCAACGCGCTGGGCGACACCGTGGCGCTTGAGTGGAGCATGAGCCCGCGCGGCTTCCTCCCCGACTCCACGCGATGGGACCGCGACGCGATCGTGCGCTCGATCGACGGCGCGCGGCGGGAGATCGCCGTGCAACTCCTCGTCTACTCCACGCGCGACGACGACACGATCGACCGCGCGCTGCGCCGTGCCGCCGCGCGTGGCGTCCGCGTGCGCCTGCTCGTCTCCGACTGGATGATGGGACGCCCCGCGATGAGTGCGCTCACGGACCTGTCGCGCGTGCGCGGCGTTTCGGTGCGCCTCAGCACGGTGCCGGAATATTCGCGCGGCTACATCCCGTTCGCGCGCGTCGAGCACTGCAAGTACATGGTGGTGGATCGCCGCCTGGTGTGGATCGGCACGAGCAACTGGGAGGCGGACTACTTCCACGAGTCGCGCAACGTAGCGGTCACGCTCGAGAACGCGCGCCTCGCGCGGCAGGCGCAGCGCATCTTCGAGACGAGTTGGGCGGCGCCCACGACGACGCGCGTCACCCCGACGTCGGCGTTCCGCGCGAAGACGTATCGCGAGACGCCGCCGCCGGGGCGACGGGTGTACGGCGGGCGCTAGGGAATCGGCAGCACGTCCGCCGCGCCCCATTGCGCGAGCGCCGTACGCGCCACCTCGGGGTTCGACACGACGAGGATTTTCATGTTCTTCGTGGAGAAGTGTGCGGCGAGGACGCGGCGGACGTCGGCCATCGTCACCGCGTTCACCCGCGCCGCGTAGGTCGTGATGAAGTCCGCCGGCAGGCCGTAGAACTCCACGAGGCCGATCTGCTCGGCGAGGTCGTCGGGAGCTTGCAGGCTCAGCGGGTACTGCCCGGCGAGGTACTGCTTGGCCTTCGCGAGTTCGTCGTCGCTCGGTCCCTGCGCGACCAACTCCTCCGTCACGGAGAACGCGGCCTCGATGATCTCCTTGATCGTCTCGTTCTTCGTGAACGTGTTGATCGTGAACGCGCCGGCCGTGCGGTACATTGCGTGACGGCTCGACACGCTGTACGTGAGGCCCTTGGTCACGCGAAGGTCGTTCACGAGTCGGGACGTGAAGCCGCCGCCGAGTACCGTGTTCGCGACCTGGATCGCGTAGAGATCGGGCGTGTTGCGCGGCACCCCCATGCGCGTCAAACGGACCTGCGTTTGCGTCACCTCCGGCTTCTCGATGATCCGTATCTGGTGGCCCGCGCCATCCCGCCCTGCCGCGACAGCGGCGGCGACAGGCTGCCCGCTCGGGCGCCACCCCGCGAACGCCTTCTCCAACTGTGCGATCAGCGGCTTCGGCTGAATGTCGCCGACCACGACGAGGAATGCATTGTCGGGCGTGAGCCGCGTGCTGTGAAAGCGCACCACGTCGTCGCGCGTGATCGTCTGCACGGACGATTCCCACCCGATGGCGGGATGCCCGAGAGGATGCGCGGCGCCCCACGCGAACGGCGCGAGCGCGTTGTTCGCAATTGTGGCGGGGTCGTCCTTGTCGCTGACGATCTGCGCCAGGGTTTCGCTCTTCTTGCGGTCGAACTCCTCCGCGGGGAATGCGGGGCGCGCCGCCACGTCGGAGAGAAGCGACAGACCCGTTGCGAGATCCTTGCTCAGCACTTCACATGTGATCGTCGTTTGCTCCGCGCCGCTCGACGCGTCGAGCGACCCGCCAACGAACGCGATCTCCTCGGCGATCTGCTGCGCGCTGCGCGCGCCCGCGCCCTGCGTGAGCAACGACGCCGCCAGCGCGGCGAGACCGTCCTTCCCCGCCGGATCGTGTGCCGATCCCGCTGCGATCACGAGACGGAAGTCCACGAGCGGCAAGCGCGGCGACGGGACGAGAATCACGCGCAGGCCGTTCGTGAGCACGGCGCGCGTCGGCGTCGGAAGAGCGAACGAGGCAGCCCCCGCCTGCACGGCAAGGCAGAGCGCGGCGACTGTCAGCACGAGACGTTTCATTGCGCGCTCTCCTCTGCTTCGGGAACGAGGGTGGCGATCGTGCGCTGGCGCGCGGCGAACACGGACGCCGCGACGCGCTGCACGTCCGCCGCGGTCACGGCCCGATACTTGTCGAGCGCACCGAACATCCCGCGGTAGTCGCCGAAGATGTGCTCGTAGAATCCGAGTTGCAGGCCCACGCCATTGTTGGTCTTGAGCCCTTTCACGAACGACGCCTCCTTGATGTTCTTCGCTTTCTGCAGTTCGCGCGGCGTCGGTCCGTCGCGCACGAGACGGGCTAGCACGGAATCCACGCCGGCGATGCCCACCGGCGCCGGCTGGTCCGGCTTGAGCCCGACGGCCACGATGAAGAGCGTCTGATCGAGCTGCGCCTGATAATATGCGGCGGTGTAGAGCGCGATCTGCTGCTCGTACACGAGCGCTTTGTGCAGGCGCGACGACTCGCCGTCGGAGAGGAGGGTGGCGATCACGTCGAGCGTGTAGTAGTCCGCGCTCTTCACGCTCGGCGCCTTGTAGCCAAGCTGCACGGTGACGCTCTGCGCGGGGTAGTGCACGTCGACTCGGCGCTCGCCACGCTGCTCCGGCTCCGCCGTCACGGGCTCCGCTGCCTGGGGCTGCCGCGGGATCGATCCGAACGCCTTCGTGATCTCCGCGAGCGCGGTGCACGAGTCGAAATCTCCCGTGAGAACGAGGATGCAGTTGTTCGGCGCGTAGTGAATGCGGAAGTACTCGATCATGTCCTCGCGCGCGATCGCGTTCAGGTCCGCCATCCATCCGATCACGGGCCAGTGATACGGCGACGCCATGAACGCCGCGGCCCACAGGCTCTCGTCCAGCATCCCGTTCACATCGTTGTCGACCCGCAGGCGGCGCTCTTCCTTCACGACCTCGATCTCGCTCTTCAACTGCTCCGGCAAGAGCGACAGAGACGCCATGCGATCAGCATCGAGCCGAAGCAGCACGTCGAGGTGATCCGAGGAGATGTCCTCGTAGTAGGCGGTCATGTCGTGATCGGTGAACGCATTCGATGACCCACCGTTGGACTCGATGATGCGGTCGTATTCCTTCGGCGGCACGTTCTTCGATCCATTGAACATCATGTGCTCGAAGAAGTGCGAGATACCCGTGATGCCCGGTCGCTCGTTGCGCGAGCCGACCTTGTACCACTGCCACAGCGTGACCGTGGGGACGGCATGGTCTTCGTGCAGGAGGACGGTGAGGCCGTTGTCGAGCGTGTGGCGTTCGACATGGAAGGTCCTCTCGGACAGCGCCGCCGGCGCGGCCTTCGGCTTCGCGGCACGACCGACGGATGGACTGGCGAGCAGGGCGCACGCGATGACGACCGCGGCGCGGGCATGTACACGCATGGGGCCTCCGTATGCGGAAAGGACGAAGCCGGGAGTGTAGCGACCGGCTACGGGGCGAGCAAGCCAGCCGCCGCCTCGTCGAGCACGAAGGTCAGGGTGCCGTCGGGCGGGCGGACGATCTGCGCGGGATGGAGCATCGGGTCGACGGCGCCGTCGAGGACGAGGCGCACGGCGTCCGCCTTTCGCGCTCCAGTTACCAGGAAGAGGACCGCGCGCGCCGCGTTGATCGCGCGCGGCGTGAGCGTGAGACGCTGCCGCGTAGCCATGTGCATGGCGACGGCCGGGAGCACCAGACGCGGAGACGGACGCAGCGCGTCACCGCCCGGAAAGAGCGATGCGGTATGCGTGTCGTCTCCGAGTCCCAGGAGCACGAGGTCGAAGCGCGGCGGATCCCCGAGATGGTGCACGAGCACGCGTTCGTAGAGCCGCGCGATGCCCTCCACGTCCGGCGATCCCACGGAGAACATGTGCACGTTCTCCGGCGGCAGCGGCACCTTCGTCACCAGCGCCGCCTCGATCTTCCCGATGTTCGACTCGGGAGACGACACGGGCACGGCGCGTTCGTCGGTCTGATACAGGTGCACACGCGCCC
>CAZEPH010000204.1:0-5398 GCA_964514075.1 uncultured bacterium
CGGTGTCCGCGCACCGTTCATGACGTCCTGTTGACCGCGCCGCATCGCGTCCCAAATGAGCCGCATTTCCGGAACGACCGGCATGCGCCGCCCGACGAGCATTTGATCGCGCATCGCGCTGTGAAGGGCGCTGGCCAGAACCGGCGACCCGTCGGCGTAGCACTCGGCGCGGCTCGGCAGCGTGTACGCGGCGCGAGCGTACAGTGCCTGCGCCTCCGGAGAGGTGAGGGCGGTGAGCAGTTCGATGACGATGGCCTTCTTCGTCTCGGGGAGGTGCGCGTTGACGTAGTATCCGCGCCCCGACACCATCGGCTCCGCCCACTTGCCTGTTGCGTCGATGCGCGGAATGCGCGCGATGCGCAGATCGATCCCCGACGCGAGGTACTGCGCGATCGCCCACGGCCCGTTGATGATCATCGCCGCTCGCCCGCTTGCGAACATCTCGTCGGCCGTATTGTAGTCCGCTTCGGCGGGCATCACGCGTTCGTCCTTCAGCCGGCGCATCAACGCGAGCGCTTGAACCATGGCGGGGGAGTCCAACGACGGGCGGCCGCCGGCGTCCATCACCCACCCGCCGAAGCCGCCGAGGAGAGGAATCAGCCAGAACGGCTCCACCTGATTGAAGACGAGGGCGAATCGATCCGGAACGCCGTCGCCGCTGGTGTCGCGCGTCGCGGTCTTCCCGAGACGGACCAACTCGTCGAACGTCGCCGGAGGCGCGTCGATCAGGCGGGGATTCCACATCAGCATGAGGTGGTTGCCGACTTGATCGGGGAGTTGCCACACGTGGCCGTCGAGTGTGTCGAGCGCTCCGGGAATGAACCGCGTGAACATCTCGGCCGGCATCAGCGCGTCCACCGGCTGCACGAGCTTCTGCACCGAGAAGGGACCGGCATTGTCCGACGGACCGTACACGACATCGGGTCCGCCGCCGGCGCGCGCCGCGGTCATGTACTGATTGCGGACATCCTCGGGCGTGTAGTGCTCGCGCACCACATCGATCCCCGGATGCGCCCGCTCGAATTGCGCGAGCAACGTGTCGAGAACGGCGATCTCGCCGGGATCCATGTACTCCCATAAGGCGATGGTCGAGCCCGATGATCGGGCACACCCGGAGAGCGCGACGGCGACACACGCGGCGGCCGCCGCGAGGCTCACCAGGCCGGCGAATGCGTGGCGTCTGGTCATGGAACGCGGACCACGGAGTTCTTCCCGCCGTATCCGTCGTCGGCGGTCTCCGGGTTGGCGGGATCGGGCTTCCACTCCGTTCCGTTCACGACGAGCTTGTACTGATGCTCGCCCGAAGGAAGGGGGATCGTGACGGTCCACACGGCGTCGCCATCGGCGTCGGTCATCGGTGTGGCGGTGGTGGACCAGCTGTTGAAGCTGCCGGCGACGTGCACGCTTTGCGCGCCGGCCGCGGAGAACGCGAACTCCCACCCGGCATCCGTTCTGCGCGGCGCGCGGCCGGCGGCGGTTCCTTCCGCGCGGGCCGGCGCCGCCGGAGCGCTCGCGCCGACCGCGATGACCGAGTTCTTGCCGCCGTACCCGTCGTCCGCCGAGCGTTCGCACGTGGGGTCCGCCTTCCACTCCGTTCCATTGACGACGAACTTGTATTGATGCTCCCCGTTGCCGAGCGGCTTCTCGATGGACCACCGGCCCTGGGCGTCGGGGCCGGTGAGCGGGTCGGCGGTCGCGGACCAGTTGTTGAAACTCCCCGCCAGATGCACGCTGCGCGCCGCGGGATCGACGTAGTGGAAGTGCACGCGTTGTTGTCCGGTGGAGGATGCGGCAACCGTTCCACCCGTCACCGATGGATCGGGCAGTGGAAGATTGGCCGCGCATCCGGCGGCGAGAATGGCCAACAGCACCGCGAGCGGCGCGGGCGGGGCACTGTAGCGGCGTCGGAATGTCACCTCGGTCTCCTTCTCGCGATCGCGGATCGGCGGGGACTACTGCGGTCCGACGATCTCATACCACGCTCGGGCGGGGTCGCCCTGATAACCCTTCTCGTGCAGCGTGAACGTATACGTTCCCGCATCCGTGATCGGCGCGGCGAGGTCTGTTCCCACGCCTCCCACGATCGTCGTCGGGCCCGTGAGTCCGTTCTGCCCGGTCGACGTTCCGTAGTCGCTGTCCCAGATCCCGTCGGTGACGAACTTCCAGTGGATGGTGCGGGGCGGCGCGCCCGTGAGCGGGACCATCGTCGTTTTCTGCCACGTGTAGTCGCCGATCAGCGTCATCCGCTGCGCCGGATCGTTCGGCGTCCAGTTGGGCGTGGTGAAATCGCCCGTGAGGAACATGCTGATCCACCCAGAGAGGAACGCGCCCCTCGGCAGGCGCACGCGTCCGAGCGTCACCGTGTTCTCCCCGGCGATCAGAATTCCGGTGATGACCGAATCGCGATACCCCTGGCGCGTGATGCGCACGGCGTACGGTCCGTCGGTCAAGCCCTCGAGCGCGAACGCACCGGTCAGCGTGTCCGACAGCGTCACGGCGGTCACGGCCGTGTCCGCGCCCGCGCCGGCGCGTTTGGCTTCGATCTGCGCGGCGGGATACGGGGGAGCGGAGAGGTCGCTGAACTCGACCACGCCGTCGATGCGTCCGTCGAACTTCGTCTTCTGCGCGATCGAGTAGGACGGGCCTTCCACGCCCGTCGGCCCGCGCTCGTAGAACGTGAAGATCCAGTCGCCCGTCGTGGGAATCGACAGCTTCACTTCGTTGCCGGTCCCGCCGCTGACGCGCGTCAGCACTCCGCTCAGCGGGCTCGACGCGCCCTCCTTCGTCAAAGCATCCCATTCGCCGCTCGCCTTGACCGCAACGACGAACTTGAACCCGATCGCTCCGGCCGGCAGGTTGACCACTTGCTGCCAGACGTAGTCGTCCACCAGGTTCATGCTGCGGGCCGGGACGAACCGCGACGCGTCCCAGTTCGTGAACGTGCCCGCGAGGTAGACGTTCTCGAAGGTCGCGTCGTGCTCGCGTCCCGGAGGCGGCAGGAGAGACAGCGGCGCGTCCTTGCATCCGGTGGATGCGACCGCGAGGGTGGCGAGAATCGCCGCGAGCGCAACGAACGCGGCGCGTGAGTGCATGCGATTGGGCACTGTCCGTTTCCTCATTTCAGAACCAGCAGGGAATTGAATCCGCCGTATCCGTCATCGACGCGCTCCGGGTTGTTCGGATCGTCCTTCCAGGTGTTGCCGTCGATGACGAACTTGTACTGATGGCGCCCGGGTCGCAACGGGACGGTCAACCGCCAGACGCCGTCTCGACCCGGCCGCCGCATCTCGCCGATGCGCACGCCCGCGTTCTGCGCGTTTCCGCGGAGCCAGTTGTTCTCCTCCCAGCTCCCGGCCAGCTGCACCAGCCGCGCGTACGGCGCGTAGTACTGGAACGTCACGCCGTCCGGACCGGGCGTGGGAGGGGCCAACCGCGGCTTGACGAACGTGAGCGATGCGCAGCCCGTCAGGAGCAGGAACGCAGAGAGAAGCGCGAGCAGAATCCTCTGGCGCATCTTGATGACGACGCGAGCTCTCACGTATCCCTCAGAAGGTCATCTTCGCTTCGAGGGAGATGCGGCGCTCCTTTTCCAGGCTGCGCTCCGCCTCCCCCAACAAGCGGCCGAACCGCCGGTAGTTCGTGCGCGCCGCGTTCTCGTTCGCGCCGGCCGCAAACAAAAAGAGATCGCGGCCGATGTCATGATACTCGTTCGGCACGAGATCCAGCACCCAGGGGTCGACGCCGAACCCGAGTTCGATCATCACCTTTTCCGACCAGGCGTATCGTACCTCGGTGAAGTGCGCGAAGTAGGACTGCGTGAGGTCGAGCGCCGGCGCGTCGTAGCGCGCCACGCGCACGTCCTCGTGAATCGTGACCCGCGGCGCAAGGCGGACGCCTCCGATGAGTCGCGTCTCGATGAACGGCGGCGCATAGGTGAGTCCGGGCGTTGCGATGGTTCCGCGGTACTCCACGTGCGCGTCGTGTTCGGGGGCGATCGCCACACGGACGGACGGGCGGACGACGGCCGCCGCGCGTCCGCCGAGCAGCGTGAAGCGGTCGACGGTCACGGTGTGCTCGTCGAGCCACATGTTCGCGCCGGGGAACCAGAGCTGCGCGCCCCACGGCGATCCCGCGGCGTAGCGGAAGATTTCGTCGCGCACGTCGATCCCGAATTGCACGCGCCCCACGGGGAGCGTGGCCGTCATCGCGAGGGTCGTGCGCTTGTTGGTGAGCGGCCCCGCGATCGCGACCGTGTCCGCGCCCGCGGGTCCCGTCGCCTGCGCGGGGCCGAAAGCGACCTCGTCGTAGCGGTGCTGCTCATGCTCGATCGAGAAACGAATCGTCGCCGCGTTGATCGCGGGCCAGCGGCCGTGCGCGCCCGCTTGCACGCGGAACGATCGCGCGTAGTCCCAGTTCCGTTTCGTCGACACGGCGGGACCGGGCGTGAGCGTCCCGCTCGTGTCCGCGGGCGCGGACGGATACGCCTGAGACTGCAGCCCGTCGATGCGCTCCTCGCCGAATCCGGCCGCCAGCCACGCCGCGCGGCCGCGGCCGCCGAGCGTCAGCGTCGCCGCACCCAGCGTTCGTTCTTGCATCGTCGAGTACTGCGTCACCTGCACGCGGCGTGCGCCGGTGAGCGTGTCCACGATCACCGTCTGCTCGGCCACGCCGCTCGTCACACCGAGAACGCCGTCGCCTGTTCCGCCGAAGCCGCCCAATGCGGCGCGGTTGCTGCCCCGTGCGTTGCGATACACGAGCGCCGCGGACAACGAGCGGACCAGCGGCGCAGTGACCGCGACGGCCGCCGTGTTCTCGTTGAGCAGCGTCCTGCCGGCCGAGTAGTACGTGCGCACGAACCCGCCGTCGTCGCGCGGCGCGGTCGTGTGCGTGACGGCGGTGCCGGCCGGACCCGGACGTTCTCCGTCCGCGTTGCGATCGCTGTAGTGCAGCCACACGCGGCTTCCCCGCGGACCGTCCGCCTGCGCGCTCGCACCGATGGTGTTGTATCCGAACGGGTATTGGTAGATCCCCACGCTCCCGATCGTGCGCAGCGAATCCCGCGCGGACGTGACGGCGACGTTGTCATAGCTCACGAGCGACCACCGTCCGAAACGCAGCGCCATCGATCCCCGGTCGAAGTTCAAATGCGTGCGCCACGGCTCCGCGTTCTCGCGCGAGCTGTTGGCATTGGTCAGCAGGGTCGCGTCCATGTTCTCGTTCACGGCGACGGTGAACCGCACGTCCATGTTGTGCGACGGCTTGTCCAGGACGATTTCCCCGCCCTGCAGCGCGTTGCGCCGCGCGACATACGTTCCGATATACCGGCCGTCGATCGTGACCTTCGGGTTGAGGGCGGATCCGGTCGCGGCGCGGGAAGGAGGTGGCGCCGCGGCGCCCC
>CAZEPH010000205.1:0-5377 GCA_964514075.1 uncultured bacterium
CGCACCGCGCTCATCCGCCTCCGCGTCGAGCGAGGCGCGAACCGCCGGATCGCTCGGGAGGTCGTCCGCCAGTCCGCCGAGAAACGCGTGCACGTACAAACCCGCACCGCCGACCAGCACCGGCGTCGCGCGGCGCGCGCGAATCGCCGCGACGGCATTCCACGCCGCCCGGGCGTACCGGCCCGCGCTCATCGTGTCGCCGGGATCCACCACGTCAATGAGGTGGTGCGGCACGCGCGCGCGTTCCGCGCCCGTGGGTTTGGCCGTGCCGACGTCCATCATGCGGTAGATCTGCCGCGAATCGGCGGACACCACCTCGATTGCTTCGCGCGCGGCGAGTGCGCACGCGACGTCCGTCTTCCCGCTTGCGGTGGAACCGAGGAGCATGGGAATCGCGGCGTCGATTGGCGTCTCCGGTCTACGGGAGGAACGGATCGTCGTATCCGTTGAGAAAGGATCGCGCCTCTCCGCCCTTGCGCCGCAGGAAGAAAATCGTCTGCGGACCTTCCTCACCCGCCGCGACCTCCACCATCGCCTCCGCCCCGGCGAGCGGACCTGTCGTCACCTTCACGCGCTGCGATCGACCGGGACGCGCCCCCTTCGAGTCGGCCCGCACCTCGTGCGGGCGCACGGCGACGGAGGCCGCCGCGTAACCCTCGGATGCGAGCATCGCGGACACGGAGTCCGCTTCTGCCTGCGCTCCGAACCATCCGACGGACACACCCCATTTCCCGCCGCCGTCGTCGGTGGGCCACGCGTGATAGCCCTTCACGAGGAGCGCGCTCACCAACTCGTCGGCGCGTTCCGGTTTCTCGATGCCGCGCACGCGCGCGGCGTACACGGAGCCCGGATCGCCGAGCGTGTGCGCCCACGCGGGAACGAACGACGGCACGACCCGCGTGCGCGTCAGGGCGTCGCCCGCAAGCGTGAGGCGCCACAACCAGCCTTCGGTGTCCGCGTACAGCACTTCGGTCGGCGACACGGGCAGGTACGACGCGATGACGTCCTCGGCCAGCACGCGGGCGCTGCGCGTGCGCGGATCGTAGACACACGTGAACACGCGCGAGCGCGACGACTTGGGGGGCGTGAGGCGCACGGACGCGAGCCATCGTCCGTCGCCGGGGATTTCGCGCCCGTACAAGATGTCGAGACGCGGGCCGGCGGCCTTTCCCTTTCCGCGCGGACGAATGCCGGCCTGCGCCGCCGTGACCCGCAAGAACGCCGCGCGCGGCTCGAGGTCGTCCATGAGCGTGGGGCCGGTCTTCCGCTTTTGCAGGCGGACGTACTCCGGCGATGAACCCTGGGGCGGACCGTACGTCTCCCCCTCCCACTGGAGCATGCGCAACTCCGGGAGCGTGATGCGATCGGTCGCCGTGGCCACGACCCACTTCTCCCAGCACCCCGGGCTCAGTTGGCTGAAGCATCCGCTGTACACGTAGTAGCGACCGTCGCGCGCGAAGTCCACCTCACGCACGTAGTAGTCGCACGACGGCCCACGCCACACGATCGTGCGCGGCGACGTGAGCGACGGATACGGCGCCACGTACGCGCCGTATTCGTCGGCGAAGATGATCGAATCGCGCGCGGCGTTGAGTGCGAACGCGGCCACGCGCGGTGTGACGCACGAGAAGCGCGCGGCCATCGGATCGAAGAGCACGGTGTCCACGCGCGCCGGCCGGTCCAGCGAGACCTCCGGGCGGAACATCGACATCTCGATCGCGACCAGCGTGCCGTCCGGCGACCAGCGCACGCGGTCGAACGTGGCCAGAGGGCGCGGGGCCGCGAGCGACACACCGGCGAGCGCCGCGCACGCGAGCGCGCACAACAGCGGGGCAAAGCGATGCACAGCGGATCCTCCTCGAGAGTGTCTAGCGACGACCGAAGCGCCGCTCCAGTTCGTCGACGCCGATACGGACGAAGGTCGGTCGCCCGTGCGGGCACGATTCCGGGTGCTCCGTGCGGAACAGTCCGTCCACGAGAGCCGCCATCTCCTCGGTCGTGAGCGGTTGATTCGCGCGCACCACGGAGTGGCACGCATACGACGCGGCGAGCGCATCCACGAGCGCCGGCGAAGACGCTTCGTATTCCTCCGTGTCCTCCAGAAGGTCGCGCAGGAACATGCCGCTCGCCCAGGCCTTCAAGTCCGATGGGATGCCACGCACGACGATCGTGTTGCCGCTCATCGCGCGAATGTCGAACCCGAGTTGATCGAGCGTGCCCTGAATCGCGAGGAGACCGTCGTACTCCGCCGCGGTGAGTTCCATCACCTGCGGAAACAGCAGTTCCTGCGACGGCGCGCGCGTCTCCAGCAGTTGCGCGCGGATGCGTTCGTAGGCCGCGCGTTCGTGGGCCGCGTGTTGATCCAGAATGATGAACCCTGAACGCACGGGCGCGAAGATCCACGTATCGTGCAAATGCCAGAACGGCGTGCCGTGTCCCGGACGTTCGTCCGCGGAAAGCGCGGGCGCCTCGGCACTCTCGCCCGTATAGGGCGCGACGTTTGCGGGCGCCGGCGTGTACAGGGCGTCCGCGAGCGAAATCTGGCGTTCGCTGGGGGGCAGCATGTCAGGCGTGACCACGCGCAAACCGGCTGCGGCCATTGCCATCGTGCGATCCGCCGCGAACGGGTGCGCGGAGGGCGCGACCACCTCGAAGCGCGGTTCGAGCGCGCGCAGCGCGCGCTCCGCCGCGCGCATCACCGCGTGCGACACATCCCCGTCGCGCGCGAAGCGCACCTCGCGCTTGGTCGGGTGCACGTTCACGTCCACCATGTCTGGCGCGACCGTCAGCAGGATCACGAAGAACGGGTGGCGCCCGTCGGGGATCATCGTGCCGAACGCGCGGCGCACGAGATACGCGAGCAGCGGGTGCTGCACGGGACGGTCGTTCACGAAGAGGTACTGGTGTTCGCGCGAGGAGCGGGCGATCTCCGGCGTGCCCAGCACGCCGCGCACGACGAGACCGGGACCTTCGCCATGTATCTCGAGGAGTTGTTCGGCCGCCGCATGACCGTACACGGCGCCCACGCGCGCGCGCAGGTTGTCCGTGGGCGCGAGTTGCAGCATCTCACGGCCGTCGTTCGTGAGGGTGAAGGCGACGTTCAGCGCGGCCATCGCATATGCGGACATCATGCGCGAGGCCACGCGCACTTCGGTGGCGGGCGACTTCATGAACTTGCGCCGCGCGGGCACGTTCCAGAACAGGTCTTCGACGACGACCGTCGTGCCGGGCGCGCGCGCCACCGGACGCGTCTGCACGATGCGCCCGGCATCGAGACGCACCTCGGTGCCCTCCGCTGCGTGCGCGGTCCGCGTGGTGAGTGTGACGCGCGCGACCTGCGCGATGCTGGGCAGCGCTTCCCCGCGAAAGCCCATCGTGCGCACGGCGAGCAGGTCCTCCGCGCGCGCGATCTTGCTCGTGCCGTGGCGCGTGAAGGCGGCCGCGAGATCGGCGGCGTCGATGCCGCATCCGTCGTCGGAGACGCGCAGCAGGTGATCGAGCCCGCCTTCGATGTCGACGCGCACGCGCGTCGCACCCGCATCGAGACTGTTCTCGACGAGTTCCTTCAGCACGGATGCAGGACGTTCCACCGTCTCGCCCGCGGCGATCTGTGCGATCACCTCCGGGGAGAGAACGTCGATGCGGCGCGGCGCGGCGATCATGTGCGTGTCCCGTAACGGTGGCGGAGATCCGCGAGGCGCGTCAGCGCATCGAGCGGCGTGAGGCGGTTCACGTCGAGCGCATCCAGTTCCCGCCGGAGATCCTCCAGGAGCGCGCTCGACTCGCTCGCGGGGACGAAGAGCGGGAGTTGTTCGCGCTCGCGCGGGGCGCCGTCGCCCACGGGCACGGTCTCCGCGGAGCGCCCGGCTTCCAGGTGCGTGAGGATCTCGCGCGCGCGATCGACCACGCGCGGCGGCAGCCCCGCGAGCTGCGCGACGTGGATGCCGTAGCTGCGATCCGCCGCGCCCTCCACGATCCGGCGCAGGAACACGATCTCGTCGCCCCATTCCTTGACGAGCACGTTGAGCGTGCACAGCCCCGGGAGCTGACCCGCAAGGTGCGTGAGTTCGTGATAGTGCGTGGCGAAGAGCGCGCGCGGCGCGCCGCGCGCGGCGTGCAGCAGGTCCTCGCACACGGCCCACGCAATAGCGAGACCGTCGTAGGTGCTCGTGCCGCGTCCGATCTCGTCCAGCAGCACGAGGCTCCGCGCAGTGGCGTTGCGCAGGATCGTCGCGGTTTCGATCATCTCGACGAGGAACGTCGAGCGACCGCGCGCGATCGCGTCCGCCGCACCGACACGCGTGAAGATGCGATCCGCCACGCCGATGCGCGCGCGCGCCGCTGGCACGAACGATCCCGTTTGCGCGAGCAGCACGATGAGCCCGACCTGGCGTAGAAACGTGGACTTCCCCGCCATGTTCGGTCCCGTGACGAGCGACAGACGGCGGTCGTCTCCGCCGAGACGCGCATCGTTCGGCACGTACGACCCCACGGGCAGCGACGCTTCCACGACCGGATGGCGTCCCTCGTCGATGTCGATCGCGTCGCCCGTGTCGACCTGCGGGCGCGTCCATCCGCGCTGATCGGCCACCTCTGCGAGCGCCGCGAACACGTCCGTCCACGCGAGCGCGGCCGCCGCACGGCGCAACACGGGTGCATGTTCCGCCACCCGCGCACGCAGTTCGAGGAACAACTGGTGCTCGAGACGCGCGGCGCGCTCCTCGCCGCCGAGGACGCGCGCCTCGACGTCCTTGAGCTCCGGCGTGATGAAGCGTTCCGCTCCCACGAGCGACTGCTTGCGCTGGTAGTCCGCGGGCACGCGGTCGGCTTGTCCGCGCGAGACCTCGATGTAGTAGCCGAAGACGCGGTTGTATCCCACCTTGAGCGTGGAGATGCCCGTGCGTGAACGCTCCGTCTCCTGCAAGGTCGCGATCCACGCCTTGCCGTCGCGCGAGCCGGAGTGGATGTCGTCGAGCGCAGCGTTATATCCGCTCCGGAGAATGCCGCCGCCCGTGAGGACCGCTGGCGGGTCGTCCACGAGCGCGGTGCCGAGTTCGCGCACGAGACCGGAGGCGTCGGGCAGATCCGCGAGCGCGCATGCGAGGAGCGCGGGCGCGCCGCTCCCGTTCGCCGCGCCGAGGGCGGCGGAAAGCGCATGGCGCACGAGCGTCACGCGCGCGAGCGAATCGCGCAGCACGCCCAGCTCGCGCGGCGTCGCTCGCTCGCCCACGACGCGCGCCCCGAGGCGTTCCAGATCGCCGATGCCGTCCAGCGCATCGCGCACGTGCGCGCGCTCCGCCGCGTGTGCGACGAAGAACGCGACGGCGTCCTGCCGCTCGACGATGCGGTCGGTGTGCGTGAGCGGCGCGCGCAGCAC
>CAZEPH010000206.1:0-5376 GCA_964514075.1 uncultured bacterium
GAACGATCGCGACGTCGGACAACGGAACGGTCCGCCTCACGCCGCTCCTGACGACGTCGGCGTGGCGTCCCCGCGTCACGCTCGTGTACACGCCCGGCACGACAACGCACGACATCCTCGTGGCGGACCGCGCGTGGAACCTCTGGCGATTGGACCGCACGGGCACGCCGCGCGACGGTTGGCCCGTGGTGGTGGGGGACAGCCTCTTTGGCAGCCCGCTCTCGCTCGACGTGGACGCGGACAACGAGCGCGAGATCGTGGTGATGGCGGAGGACGGGCAGTTGCATGCGTGGAATCCCAACGCCTCGCGCGTGCGCCTCTGGCCGCAGCAAGCCGACGGCTCGCTCGGAGACGGTGGCGTGACCATGGCCTCGCCGCTCCTCGTGAGCACCACGCAGGGCGACGTCGCACTCGTGGCGGCGCTCGGGAGCGGCAACGTGGTTGCGCGCACCCTCGAGGGTGCGTCGGTGCCGGGGTGGCCGCTCTCGGCGAACTCCGCGGTCCACTCCACGCCGACGTTGGCCGACGTGACCGGCGACGGCGTGCCGGATGCGATCATCGTGGCGCGCGACGGCCTCATGTACGTCTACGCCGCGAACACGTTCGCCCCCGGTGACGTGGGGTCCGTCCTGATGGAAGGCCACGACGTCGCGCGCACCGGGGCGATGAGCGTGCCGGCCGTCGTGCCGAATCCGTCCCCCTCGTCCCCGCTCCTGGCGAAGATGTACATGGCACCGAGTCCGGTCCGCCGCAGCCAGGCGCACGCGGTGACGTTCGGGTACAGCCTTCCGCAGGGTGCGAGTCGCGTGCGCATCGAAGTGTTCGACGTGACGGGTCAGCGGGTCGCGGACATCAACGCTCCGGCCACCGGCACCGACAACCAATTCGTGTGGCCGATCGACGGCGTCGCTCCGGGAATGTACATGTGTAAGACGACGGTGCAATCGGGCGCGCGCAGCGAAGAGCACATCGCGCCCCTGGCGGTGCGCCCGTGAGGCGCGCCGCCGCCGCGCTTCTCGCGGCCGTGGCGATCGCCCTGGCGAGCGGCGCCGCGTTCGCCTCCGCGTTCGCCTCCGCACCGCACGCCACGCCGCTGTGGAACAGCGCCGAACCGCCGCGGGTCGAGTTCGCTCAGCGCGCTCTCCGGCGCCCGGTCGAAGCGCCGGTGGACACCGTCGGTCACCTGCCGGGCGGCGCCGCGGACCGCAAGTCGCGCGGCCTGGCCGTCGCGCTCGCTGCGATCGCACCCGGGGCGGGCCAGTTGTATCTCGGACAGAGGCACGGGTACGCGCAACTCGGCGCCGAGGCTCTCGCGTGGTTTGCGTTCGCGTCGCTGCAGACGAGCGCACACGACAAGCGCGATCAGTACGCCGCGTTCGTCGGGGACGCGACCGCCGCCGTCATTGCGCCTGCGAACCACTGGCAGTTCGATCGCTACTGCCCGACGCCCGCCGACTGCGATACCACAGACTACAATGACCTCCTGCGGCAATGGCAGAACGACCGAACGCGCTTCTTCGAGTCCGTCACGGATCCGCGGTACTCTCGCGGGTGGTCGGACACGACGTCCGCCGGGCACTACGATGTGCTGCGCGAGCAGGCGAACCGCATGCTGCGTTTGTCGCGCTACGCGACCGCGGCGGTGGTGGTGAATCACGTGATCAGCTTGATCGATGCGGTGCAGGGCTCGCGCCATCTGGCCGTGTCGGATGCGGACACGCCGCGCGTCCGCGTGGAGTGGGCCGTTCACGCGAGCGGTGACGGACGCGCGGCGTTGGTGTACCGCTTCTGAGGAGAGACATGACGCGATTCTGGGTGTGGGGGTGTGCGCTGTTGCTCGCGTGCTGCGCGGGAGAGCGGAGCGCGCGCGCGGAGGATCCGCGCCTGACGTATCCGCGTACGTCCCCGCTTCAACTCGCGGCGGAGGTGCGCGCGCTCGACCCGTCCGCGGACGCACCCGCCGCAGTGCGCACGGTCGACGGCACAGGGGTCGGTCTGTCGATCCTCCTTCCCGGACTCGGCCAGTTGCGCCAGGGGCACCGCACGCGCGGCACCGTGTTCCTCGCGATCGAAGCGGCGTTATGGACGACGGTCGCGATCTCGGAAGTGCAGTCGCACCTGCGCACGGACCATGCCCACGAGCATGCGCGCGTGTTCGCGAGCGTCGCGGATGGCGTGCACTCCGACCAGTTCTACCGCGACGTGTCGCGGTACCGGTCGAGCGACGACTACAACATCCAAGTGCGCCGCGACGCACGCAACACGTTCGCGGGCCCCGACTCGCTGCTGCCGCAATACGTGGATGCGTACGAGCAAGCAAACGGGTACTTCGGAGAGGACACGTGGCGATGGGAGAGCTTCGCGCGCTTCACCGAGTATAGTGACTTGCGAACGGCCGCATCCGATGCGCGGCGGCGGGCAGCGTTTGCGATCGGCGGTGCTCTGGCGAACAGGTTGTTCGCCGTGATGGACGCCACGCGCGGCCGCGGGCGCCCGGCCGCATCCTCGTCCTCGTTCGCCCCCCCGCTTCGGCTGGAGGTGACGGCTGGTCCAGGAGGATCGACGACCTGTGCGATCACGAAACGTTTCTAGCCGGCTCGCGCTCGCGGTGTGCGCGGCCGCGTGCCTCGGAGGGTGCGCGAGCAGCGGAAAGGCGCCGCCAGTGGCAGGCGGGACAGGCACCACGACGACCACGCCTCCTCCGTCGACCGCGCACGGTTCCATCACCGGCGCGCGGCTCGCGTTCACGTTCGGGCAGACGGGCGAGCGGATCGGGCAGTTCCGCTCGCCGGAAGCGATCGCCGTGGATCTGCAGGGGAATATCTTCGTCGCCGACCGCCTGAACAACCGCATCGAGAAATTCGATCACACCGGGCAGTACATGCTGCAGTTCGGCTCGCTGGGTTCGGGCGAGGGACAGTTCAACTACCCGACCGCGCTGGCCGCGCAACAGGGTCTCTATCTCTACGTCCTCGACCAGGGCAACGAGCGTCTTGTGAAATACGACCTCACGGGCAATCCCAACGGAACCGTGCTCACGTTCTCCGTCGACAAGCTGCGATCGCAGGCGGGCATCATTCGCCCGCGCGGGTTCGCGGTGGACCGCACGAGCAACATCTACGTGAGCGATCGCGAACGGGGGCGCGTGCTCGTCTTCAACACGTTCCTCGAGTACCGCTACGATCTGGGTTCCGCCGGCAGCGGCCCCGGTAACCTCTCCGATCCGCGCGGCATTGCCACGACGGAATCGGGCGACGTGTACGTCGCGGACAGCGGCAACGGACGCGTCGCGGTGTTCTCGTCGCTCGGGAGTTTTCAAGCGGCGTACCCGCTTCCGCCGACGGCGACCGGTGAGCGCGCGACCCCGCGCGGCATCGCGCGCGACGCGCAAGGCATGGTGTACGTGGCCGACCCGGCGGGCGACCGCGTGTTGGTGCTGGACGCGCGCGGAACCGTGGTGTTCGCTATCGGCGGAACGGATACGAACGCGCTGGATGCGCCGAGCGACGTGGCGGTGGACAGCCAAGGACGCGTGTACGTCGCCGACACCGGTCACGATCGGGTGGTGGTGTACGACCTGCAATACAGCGCGGAGCGGTAGCGCACAGACCGCGCGGCGGGTCACGCTCGTGACCGGCCTTCTGCTACTTCTTTGCGGACGGACGCCCTCCGCGTTCGCAGACTCCATCACGCGCGTCACGCGCGACACGATGCTCGTCACGTCCGACGCGCCCGTCGTGCAACTGCCTGATCGCTTCCTCGTGCGCGCCAGCGAATCGATCCACCTCGGCCCCGATTCCCTCGTGCGCGGAGCGGACTACGCGCTCGATTACGTGTCCGGCGAGTTGCGCTGGCTGCGTCTCGTGTCTCCCGGTTATTCCGTTCGCGTGCGCTACGACGCATTCACGACGTCGCTCGCGCCGCTGTACGCGCTACGTGCGAGACCGCCATCGTGGGGCGGTCTCGCGCGCGCGCCGGCTGACACGGCGCAGGTCCGCGTGCTGGTGCCGCGCGGCGTGCGTCGCGCGGGCGGCGACGCCCCGCTCGGTGCCGGACAACTCTCCGTGGCGGGCACGAAGACGTTCGCGTTGCAGGTGGGATCGAACCGTGACGCGGTGCTGCAGCAATCTCTCGATCTCTCGCTTTCGGGCACCGTCGCACCGAACGTGCGTGTGGCGGCCGCGCTCAGCGATCAGAACCTGCCGATCAGCGCGCAGGGGGCGAGCGCGGATCTGCGGGAGTTGGATCGCGCGTGGATCAGCGTGACGGCGCCGTCGGGGGACGCGGTGTTCGGGGACTTCGACTGGACCGCGCCGGCTTCCGAGTTCGCGTCGTTCTCACGCCGTCTTTCCGGCGTGCGCGCGACGACGCGTCGTGCGGCCGGCGAGACGCACGTCGCCGTGGCGTCGAGCCGCGGGCGATGGGTCACGGTGGAGATCTACGGACGCGACGGCATCCAAGGACCGTATCCGCTTCTCGGCGCGGGGACGGGGCCGGGCGACATCGTTCCGGGAAGCGAGCGCGTGTGGCTCGACGGCGTTCGACTGCGATCCGGGGAAGAGGCAGACTATGTTCTCGACGACATCCGCGGGTACATCACCCTGAGCGCGCGTCATCCGATGAGTTCGCGGTCACGTCTCGTGGTGGACATTCAGGTGGGCGAGCGGGAGAGCGCCCGCATGCTGTACAGCGCCACATCCTCGCATCGCGTGGCGGGCGGCGACGTGGCCGTGTTGCTCGCGCGTGAGGCGGATGGCGCGAGCGTGGCAAACGGGCTCTCCGCGGAGGATCGCGCAATCCTGACGGCTGCGGGCGACACGATTCCGTCGCTCCTCCTCGGCGTGCATGAGGTGGGCGCGCGACAGGGGGACTACGTGCGTGTGCCTGCGGACGGCACGACGCCCGCCCACTTCGCGTACGCGGGAACAGACAGCGGCGACGTGCGCCTGGATTTCCTCTTCGTGGGCGCGGGGCGTGGCGACTACACGATCGCGAGCACCGCGACGGGAGGCGTGTTCTACGTGTTCGCCGGCACGGGGCGCGGCACGCACACCGTCGGCCGCACGGCGCAACCGCCCGCGCAGCGATCCCTGGTCGACGTGCGAGCGCGCGCCCTCGTGGTCGGGCCTCTGCGTGTCTCGCTCGAAGGCGCGGTCTCGCGTGCGGACGCCAATACGCTGTCCCCGCTGGACGACGGCGACAACGGCGGTCGCGCGGGGCACGTCACGCTGAGTGCTCCGGACGTGGCGGTGCGTATGGGGGGGCGATCGCTCGGGCGTGTGTCGGTGGATGTGGATGCACGCGATCGCGCGGCGGAGTTCGCCGCGCTGGGTCGCGTGGAAGACGCGTCGTCCGGGGACGTGTGGGGCGTGGGCA
>CAZEPH010000207.1:0-5375 GCA_964514075.1 uncultured bacterium
GCTCGTCGGTCCGTCGGGCTGCGGAAAGTCGACGCTCCTGCGCATCATCGCCGGGTTGGAGGAACCCTCCGCGGGACACGTGCTCATCGACGGACACGACGTCACGCACGTCGCGCCGAAGGATCGCGACATCGCGATGGTGTTTCAGAACTACGCGCTCTACCCCCACATGAGCGTCTACGAGAACATGGCGTTCGGTCTCAAGCTGCGCAAGTTCCCCGCGGCGGACATCCGCCGGCGTGTCGAGGATGCCGCGGGCGTCTTGGGCATCACCGATTACTTGGGACGCAAGCCGAAGGAACTCTCCGGCGGACAGCGCCAGCGCGTGGCGCTCGGGCGCGCAATCGTGCGGCATCCGCGCGTGTTCCTGTTCGACGAGCCGCTGTCGAACCTCGATGCGACGATGCGTGTGGCGATGCGCGCGGAGCTCTCCAAGCTGCACCGGCGCCTCGGCACCACGATGATCTACGTCACGCACGATCAAACGGAAGCCATGACGATGGGCGATCGCATCGTCGTCATGCGCGCGGGCGAGATCCAGCAAGTGGCCGATCCGCTGACGCTGTATCACCAGCCGAAGACGCGCTTCGTCGCGAGTTTCATCGGCAGCCCCGCGATGAACTTCCTCCCCGGGCAGGTCAGTGCCGCGCGTTTTGCGTGCGGCAGCCTCAGCGTGCCGCTGGGCGAGGCGCTCGCGGGTGCGGCGTCGGGTCGCGCGAACGTCGTGCTCGGCATTCGTCCCGAGGACGTCCTGGACGCCCGCGCGGATCCCGCGATCGCCGCACGCGTGCGCGGGCGCGTGGACGTGGTCGAGCCGATGGGCAACGAGACCTTCGTGCACACGACCGTCGCCGATGGCGTGACGATCGTCTCGCGCGGCGAGTGGAGCGTGCGGCCGTCCGTCGGCGATACGATCGACATCGCACTGCGCGTCGAAAAAGCGCACCTGTTCGACCCCCAGTCGGGCAGCGCGCTTGCCTGACGTCGTACCCCTCGTTCTCCCCGCCACGTGGGGAGCAGTCGAGTGGAGCCTCGGCGTCGATCTCGGTGGAACGTCCGCGAAGGTCGCGATCGTTGGCGCGGACGGGACCGTCGTCGCGCACGACAGCGTGCCCACGGGAGCCGCGTGCGAATGGAGCGCGTTTCTCGCGGCGCTCGCCGCGTGTGCCGATCGTGTGACGCAGGGTGCCGGCCTCTCACGCACGTCGCTCGGCGCCGTCGGCGTGGCATCGGCGGGGTTGATCGAACAATCCACCGGCGTGCTGCGGTCTTCTCCGAACCTGCCATTGTTCCACGACGTACCCGTGCGCGACACAGTCCGCGAGACGTTCGCCTGTCCCGTGGCAATCGAGAACGACGCGACCGCGTTCGCATTCGGCGAATGGGCGAGCGGCGCAGCGCGCGGAGCGCGTCACGCCGTGTTTGTGACGCTCGGCACCGGCGTGGGCGGGGGTGTCGTGGTGAACGGTGCGCTGCATCGCGGCGCGCACGGATTCGCGGGTGAGATCGGACACACGTGCGTATCGATCGCACCGGATGCGCCCCTCTGCGCGTGCGGGCGCACGGGGTGCGTCGAGGCCTACGTCGGCGCGAACGCGCTCGTGGCGCGTGCCCGCGCGCACGACGCGGCGATCGCGTCGCCGGCCGACATCACCGCGCGCGCGGCCGCGGGTGCCGAGCCGATGCGTCGTGTGCTCGCGGACGCCGGCGCCGTGTTGGGCGTCGCGCTCGGCAACATGGTGAACACGCTCGATCCGGAGGTTCTCGTGGTGGGCGGCGGTGTAGCGCGCGCCGGCGAGCTACTCCTGGCTCCCGCGGAAGAGATGATGTGCCGGCGCGCGCTCTCGCGCGGGACCGTGCCGTATCCGCCGCTGCGGCCGTCCGCGCACGGGGATCTGGCCGGAGCGATCGGCGCCGCTCTCGTGGCGCGGGCCTCCGCGTAATGCGTCGGGCCCTCGTCGCGCTTCTCGTGGCCGGGCACGTCACGCCCGCCTTCGCCGCGCCGCGCGAGTCGTTCGACCTGCGTGCGGACACCGGCACGCTCGTCGAGTCCGGGAGCGAGGACGTTCTCACGCTGAGCGGGCACGTGGTGCTCACGCACGGCACGACGCGTATCACCGCGGACACCGGGCAGTACCTGCGCGCCGCGCGCATCGTGCTTCTCTCCGGCAACGTGGCGATCGCGGACAGCACGACGATCATCACGGCGAATCAGGCGACGTACTACCGCACCGAGCAGCTCGCGATCCTCGAAGGCGCTGCGCGTCTCACCGACAAGTCGCTCACGGTGACGGGCGATCGCGTGAGCTACGACCGGCGCCTGCGTCGCGCGGTCATTCTCGGATCGCCGCGCATGATGGACAAGGCGCGCACGATCACCGCGGATCAACTCACGTACGACCGCGACGCGGAGCGCATCGTGGCCGAAGGCCGCGTGCACGGGGTGGACACGGACGAAATCGCCGAAGCCTGGGGCGAGCGCCTCGAGTACGACCGGCGCGCGAAGAACGCGGTGCTCACGGGCCAGCCGCGCGTGAGCGACGTGGACATGAGCGCGGAGGGGGAGAGCACGCAAACACTCGTGCGCGCACAGTCCATCGCCGTGGTGGATTCGCCGCGGGTCGTGACGGCGATCGACAGCGTGCACATCACGCGCTCGCAGTTCGTGGGACGCGCCGACAGCATCGTGCTGTACGACGCGGAGAGCCGTGCGGTGCTCACGGGACATCCGGAAGCGTGGGACGAGAACAGCCATCTGATCGGCGACTCGCTGATCCTGCACTTCGTGGATCGCACGATCGACCGGGCGCGCGTCGTCGGCAGCGCGCGTCTCGAGTACACGGGCACGCCGAGCGACACGACATCCTCCGGGCGCCGCCGCGGGCGTGGAACGGAGACCGTCACGCTCTCCGGCGCCGAGCTCGCGCTCACGTTCGCGAACGAGAACGTGCGCACGGTGGACGCCACGCCGCCGGCCTCTGCCACGTACGCGTACGCGGAAGACGACCGCCCGGACCGCGCCGAACGCACGACGGTCACCGGCGACTCGATCCACGGGGAGATGTCCGACGACCGCGTCGAACGCGTGGTCGTGACCGGATCCGCGTCGGGCACGTACACCTTCTTTCCGAGCACCGATCGCACGCGCGAAGACCGCGTGACGTACACCGCGCCGCGCATCGTCTTTCGTGTCCCCGACGATCACGTGGATCTTCTCGACGGCGCCGTCGTCGAGCACGGCACGACCACGCTCACCGCACGCAGCGTCACCGTGAACTCCGACCGCGAGACGATGCGCGCGGTCGGCCCGCTCACGCTCAAGACGGGAAGCGACGAGATCAGCGGCGACTCGCTCACGTATGACATCGAGCACGACACGGGAACGATCGATGGCGGCCGCACGAAGTTCGATCGCGGCTTCTACGCGGGGCGCGAGATGCATCGGACCGACGACAGCACGTACGCCGTGCGCGGCGCCGTGTACACGACATGCGACCGCGTCCACCCGCACTACGGGTTCGTCGCGCGGCAGATGAAGATCCAAGTCGGCAAGCGCATCATCGCCAAGCCGGTCGTGTTCTACGTCTGGAAGGTGCCGATCTTCGCGCTGCCGTTCTACGTGATCCCGCTGCAGAGCGGACGGCATTCCGGGATGCTCTTTCCGTCGATGGACTTCGGGTTCAGCCAGCCGAAAGGTCGGTTCTTTCGCAACCTCGGATACTACTGGGCGCCGAGCGACTATTGGGACCTCTCCACCACGCTGGACTATGCGGAAGGACAACTGGACGCCGGCTCTGATCTCACGCTGCGCACCGCCGGCCGCTACAGCATTCGGCGCGTGCCGCTGGACGGAGAGGTGGCGGTTCGCTACCTCCGCGGGCGCGGCGGACGCTCGACGGACTGGTCGCTCGACGCGCGGCATTCGCAAGCGCTGCCGGGCGGCGTGAGCGCCACGGGGAGCGGGCGCTTCGCGTCCAGCGTCAACGTGAATCGCAGCGTGGACCTGTCGCGCGAATCACGTCTCGGGTCGGCGAACCTGAACTCCACTCTGACGCTGCGCCGCACCTGGCCGTCCGTGTCCACCTCGCTCTCGTTCGTGCGCGATCAGACGCTTGCGCAGCCGGCGGACACGCTCCTCGGCATCGCAGCGGTGCCCGGGAGCGTGGTCGGAAGCCGCCCGCAGGTGAGCGTCTACGCGTCGTCGCGGGCAGTGGGACGCCGCGGAACGCCGGGGCAGCAGGCGCGTCTTCCGTGGCTCGCGACGACGTACTACAGCGCGTCGATGGAGTACATCGATCGCCTCGATACGCGCGCGGGGCAGACGTCGTATCGCCGTCTCGTCACGACGTCCTCCCTGAGCGACAATCGCCGTGTCGGGTGGATCAGCGTGGGGCCGTCGATGCGCGTGACCGATACGCGCTTCGATGCGGACTCGGCGCACGCGTTCTTCAGCGGGTACCAGAGCGTCTCGGCCTCGATCAATGCGAACGCCACGCTGTATGGCTATCTGCGCCAGCGCATCGGTCCGCTCGCGGGAGTGCAACACGTGGTCAAGCCGTCGCTCTCGTACACGTTCACGCCCGCGCAACGCGGATCGGCGATCCGCTTTCCCGATGGGTCCTCGGGAACGCTCACGGGGGGGCAGCAGCTCTCGTTCGGTCTCGCGCAGCAGTTCGGCGTGAAGGTGAAGCACGGCGACGCGATTGTGAAGCGGGACAACCTGGTCTCGATCAACACGGGCTCGTCGTACGATCTGCGCAAGAAGCGTTTCACCGGGGACATTAGTTCGAACGCGCGCATCGCGCCGCTGGATCGACTGTCGATCGACGTCACGTGGCAGAACGGCGCGCCGGGCACGGACGACCACTGGCGCTTCAAGAACGTCGCCGCGTCGCTCTCCGCGAACCTCGCGGCGCAGGGCGCGTGGCGCGGCGTCTCGATCGGCGGGAAGCGCACCGATTCCACTGCGGTGTCGCTCGTCCGAGCGGGTGTTCCGGGAGACACCGCGTCCGCCGGCGCGCGGTCGCGCGGTGCGCTGCCGTGGTCGGCGGCCGTCTCGCTCGGCGCGCGGCACCTGAGCGCGGACGGACAGCCCGCCCGCTTTCAAGACGTGTTCGTCAACGGCACGCTCGACATGCAGATCACGAAGGGGTGGAAGCTCACGTACGGCGCCGCGTTCGACGTCGACCAAGCGCAGCTCGTGTCGCAGGACTACTCGATCTACCGAGACCTGCATTGCTGGGAAGCGCGCTTCGTGCGCCGCTATTCGGGCCGCTCCTGGGAATACTATTTCCGGATCGGCGTGAAGGGATTGCCGGAGGTCTTCTACGAACGCGGATCACGGTACATCGGGACGCCGCGCTTACCGACGTTCT
>CAZEPH010000208.1:0-5373 GCA_964514075.1 uncultured bacterium
CGTCCATCCATGTTGGGCATGGGTGGAACGCCGAGCAACGCGCAGATCGTCGGCGCCAGATCGGTGATCTGCGCGCCGCGCAGCACGCCGCCGCCGCGCACCGCGCGGCCCGTTGCGACGAGGATGCCGTCGTGCGTGTGCGCACCGCTCAAGAAGCCGCGCTCCACCTTCTTGAAGAGCGGCGCCTCGCGCCGGCCGAAGAGGGACGCGGGGACGTCCGGTAAGTCGCTCACGACCTCGTAGCCGTCCGCGAGTTCCATGAGAATGTCGGGCGCGCGCTGGAGCGCGGGACCGCGGTACAGTTCTTCGCGTCGCCACACCTTCACACAGAAGGGACGCCCGGTCTCCGGATCGATGACGCGCGCGAGCTTCCCGCGGATCTCCTCGACGAGGGCCTCGTACTCCGCACCGGGATCCACGATGCCCTGCCCGTAGACGCCGCGCGTGTTGATGAAGACGTTCCCAGACAGATGCTCGGCAAACGCCCGCGACCGCGCGTAGTCGATCGGCGGCGGTCCGAGTTCGCGATGCAGAACCTCGCGCACGCGGGACGACCGCATCTTGATCGCGTCGCGCAGCGCGCGCGGCATGAGCGACTTGAGCGTGAGCAGGCCGACTTTCACCGCGGTCTTCGCCACGGAAGGCGCGCCCGGGCCGTCGGTGCGGCGCGTCTCGTGCAGGTAGCCTTCGCGCTTGAGCCAGTTGTTGAGAAAGAACACGCGCTGGAACTCGCACGTCCCGTGATCGGACACGATCAGCACCGTCGTGTTCTCGTCGGCACGCTCGAGGATCTGTGCGATGCCCTGATCCACGACCTCGTACACGCGCCGGAGCGTGTGCGCGATGTCGCCCACCTGCGCTTCACCGGCCACCATCGGGCCCCAGAAGTGATGCGCCGCACGGTCGGTCGCGGTGAATGTGAGCATGGCAAAGTCGAACCGCTCGCGATCCAACAGGTCGAGGATCGCGCGCGTGCGCGTGCGTTCCAGTTCGACGATCGCGCGCGAGAAGTTCGCCATCGTGTCTTCGGGGGCGATGGATGGTCCCTCGAATTCCCGCAGGTAGCAGTCGATCTTGTAGGCGAACTTCTCGTGCAGTTCCGTGCGCAGCGTGGTCGGCCACGTGAACTCGCATGTCTCGTCCGGCGTGTCGAAGCCCGCGACGAAGTAGCCGTTCACTTTCTCCGGCGGATAGGTCATCGGCACATTGACGACGAGCACGCGCCGTCCGAGACGTGAGAGGTGGTGCCACACGCTCGGGACGAGACGCCGCTTCGCGTTCACCATGCGGATCTCGTACGTGTCCGGTCGGTTCTCGTAGAAGTTGAAGATGCCGTGCTTCCCGGGGTTCGTCCCGGAGAGGAACGACGTCCACGCCGGCGGCGAGAGCGGCTGCACCGTCGAACGCAGCTCGCCGTGTGCGCCGGTGTCCAGGAGGCGCTTGAGTGTTGGGAGGTGGCCCGCCTCGGCCCACGGACGCACGACGTCGAACGTCGCGCCGTCCATGCCGATCACGATGACCCGCGGCCGGAGGGAAGTGGGGGACGTCATGTCGTGCGCTCCACATCGTCCAACAGGGATTCCGCGCGCTGGTCGGCATCCTCCGCCTCGCGCGCTCTCTGTTCCATCATGGCGCGCCGGCGCCCGCGGCCGCGACCGCCACCTTTTTTGCCCGCGCGCAGCATGTTGATTTCCTCGCGGCGCACGGCCCGCGTGAGGATCACGGCGAGAATGTACACGAGCGGCGCAACGAGGAAGGGAAGCGGCGGCCAGAACGTACCGGCGTACCATCCCGCGGCCACCATGAGAGCGCCGCAGAACAGAATGCGCAGCGTATCCCCCGTGTCGGGGTAGGCGCCGACGCGCTTGCTGACCGCAAACAAGAGCACGAGCGAAATGTACAACTCCGCGATGAAAGACGCGACCGCCGGTCCCCACCACGCGAGGTCGTACCGCGCGAACAGCGGAATCAGCACGGCATCGAGCCCGGCGTTCAGGAGCAGCATGATGATGCTGTGCTTGAGAAGGAAACTCTGCATCTCCAGCGCGACGATCATGACGCGCACGGAAGAGAGCGCGTACGTCGTGAGCAGCATCAGACCGTAGAACATCAGCAGCGGGACGGCCGGCGCGAACCCCAGGTCCGCGCCCTCCGTGCGGAAGTGCCGTCCCGTGAGCCAGTGGATCAAGATGGGCGCCGCGGACATCGCGATGCCGCACATCGGCACCGAGACGAGCAGCAGCATCTTGAACGCCTTCTTGTGCAGCAGCTGCAGGCGATCGGGGTCGTCGATCGACCGCGCGGCGATGGGCAGCAGCGGACGCGCAACGGTGCTCTGGAACGTGGCCGCCTTGCGAATCAGGTTCGAGGCCGTGTTGTAGATCGAGATCGCGTAGTACTTCATCTCCGACGATCCCGGAACGAGCGCGAGCAGGAACATCGTATCGATGCGCCAGTACAACACGCGCGTGCTCCGGCTAAAGCCGATCGTGAAGCACAGGTGCAGCATTTCCTTCACGAGCGCCTTGTCCCATTGGAGCTTGGGCTTGACGAACTTGCCGGTGGTGATGGCCCATCCCACGATGACCGTGACGACGTTCGCCGCCGCCATCGCACCGAACACGCCCACGAGTCCGTAGCCCTCGCGCAGCGCCACCATGGTGAACGGGATGTTGAGCGTGTTCTGCAGCATCGTGAGAAGCGTTTCGTAGTGCGACTGATCGTGTGCTAGATACACCGCGTTGTTCGTCGAGAGCTATAGCTCGGCGAGAATCCAGATGCAGCCCATGCCGGTGGCGAGCAGGACGTCGCGCTCCCAGTGCGCGACGTACGCCGTGACGCCCACGATCAGCAGCGCCACAACCGACAGGATGTTGCGCACGACGAGAGCGACGCCTAGGTACAGCGCGGCGTTCTCCGGCTTGCGGCTCGTGAGGCGGACGAGGCCTTGGTCCATCCCCATCGACGGAATGATGGTCACGAGCGTGATGAACGACAGGATGCCGTACATCTTGCCCATCTCGACGGCGCCCAGCCCGCGATTCACCACGCCCAGCCAGACGAGGTACGCCACCATCGACCAGAGACGCGAGAGCATCAGCGCGGCGGCGTTGCGCGCGAAGCGCCGGCCGGCGCCGCCGCGCGGCTGCCGAGCGGCCGCGCCGTCGGGCACGCCGGTCACAGGGAGCTTAGCGCGCGGTGACATAGACCGGCTCGTCTCCCAGCGTGACGGTCACCGCGCTCTTCGTCGCGCTCAGCGAGCGGGTGGCGAATCGCGGAGGCATGCTGGACGCGGTGGCGGCCGTCAGCGCGGGCACCGCCGTCGTGACGGTGACTCGACGTCCCGCAACGGGGAGGGACTGCGCGACCGTAGCTGGTGCGCCCGCCGCCCACCGGTCGTACCACGCGACGATCACCGGACCGCGCGGCGTGGTGAACTCGATCGCCGTGACCCACTCGCGCGCGCGCAGCACGCGCACGCGCGTGAAGCCGCGCGTCATCGATGCAAACTTCTGCACGGCGAAGTACGCGGGCTTGTAGCCGCGGGAGCCGCCGTTCTCGGGGTTGTTGATCAGCCCGACGGCGTTGAACTTCGCCGCATTGCCGGACCACGTGGTCCACTCCACGAGGGACGTCCAGAACACCGCCCGCACCCCGCGCGCGAACGGATACGCGAGAAGCCGCACGGACTCGCGCGCCTGATCGGCCAGCGACTGTGACGGGAGATTCGGCGGCGTCCCGTCGTACGTGCTGGTCTCCGTGATGAACACCGGCGCGCCGGCGTACGGCGTGCCGGCGGTCACGCGGCGCACCATGGCGAGCAGTGCATCCGTCTCGCGGTAGGTGCTGATCGCGCCGCGGCCCAGCCGCGGACGAGCGAAGTTGAGCACGTGCACGTCGAGTGCGTCCGCGTAGCGGGTCGTCGCGGACTGCTTCGTCAGGGCGAGCACCACACGCCGCAGAAAGTCCTCTGTGTTGATTCCCGCGAGCACGATTTGCGCGTGCGGGTCCGCGGCTTTGATCACGGGCGCCGTTTCGGCCACGAGGGTCGCGTAGTTTTCCGCGGTGTCTTGCCAGAACGCGTCGTGATCCGGCTCGTTCGCGATCTGGTAGGCATCGATCTTCCCGCGATAGCGCTCGGCGACGGCGCGCACGTAGGCTCGGTAGGCGGCGCGATCGCAGGGAAGCGCCTTGTAGGTGTCGCGCCCGCGGCCACAGGCTTCCGCGTCCCAGCGCGAGAACGGCGTGATGTTCACGAGCACGTGGAGTCCGGCGGCGTGACACGCGGTGAGGATGCTGTCCGTGCGCCCCCACGACCACGTTCCACGCGACGTCTCGACTTGTCCCCAGAAAATGCCGCCGCCCGCCGCCGCTCCCAAACGCACCCATCCCGCGCCGAGCGAACGCAAGAGCGGAATCCCCGACGCGGGCGTGGACGTGTCGAACGGGCCGGTGACGCCCAGTGGAGAGACGGACGACGTCCATGTGCCGTCCACGGGTCCGGCCGGCGGCGCAGTCCACCCGAATGCGGCGGGCGTGTTGCGTGCAGCGATCTCCTCACGCGTGAGCCGCCGCGCCCGCGCGAGCGACGCCTCGATGGACGTGTAAGCCTCGCGTGCCGCGTCGCGCTCCTGCGCGCGCGCTGCGGCGTTCAAGACCACGAGCAGCGACTCCGCCTCCGCCGTGTCATAGCCGTCCGCGCGCTTGGCTTCGACCTGCTGCGCGATATCCCGCAAGAGGTCCTGTCCGCCGCCGCGTCGCCCGCGGCGACGCTGCGCGTCGGCGGCCGACACGCACACGACGACCGATGCGATCGCCACGAGCGCGGCTACGAGGTGCCGCCGCCGGCCAGCACGCTGGAACATGAAGGAACTCCTAACCGGTGCTGGTGACGAGACCCATGAGCGGCGTCCCTGCATCATCGAGACGGCGCTTCGCCTGCATGACGGTGGGTGCCTGAGTCCTGTTGACGCCGACGACGAGCAATGCCGCGTCCACGACGGAGGAAAGCACGAGCACCTCCCCGGAGGGCAGAATCGTCGGACCGTTGACGACGACGGCGTCATACGCCCGACGATACGCATCGAGCGCGCGGGCGAGAGCGGGTGCGTCCAACTCCGAGTTGATGTCTGGCGCGCGCGCGCCGCCGGGGACGTGGAACAAGTTCTCCTGCTGCGTCGCCGCTACGACCGACTCCGGCGACGCTCCGTCGAACAGGATGCCGCTCACTCCGGCCGACGATTCGCTCGACGAGAGCGCGGGCTCGCGTCCATCCAGGTCCACCAGCAAGGTGCGCAACCCGCGCCGCGCGAGCGAAGTGGACAGCACCGCCGCGATGGGGGACTTGCCGTCCTTCGGGACGGCGCTCGAGAG
>CAZEPH010000209.1:0-5362 GCA_964514075.1 uncultured bacterium
TTTGTCGCCGCGCGACGTCGTGGAGACGAACGTGATCGGTACGCTGAACGTGCTCGTCGCGTGCCGCGAGGAAGGAGTCGCACGTCTGGTGCACACGAGCACGAGCGAGGTGTACGGCACCGCGCAAACGGTGCCGATTCGCGAGGATCACCCGCTCGTCGGGCAGTCGCCGTATTCGGCGAGCAAGATCGCGGCAGATCAAGTTGCGGAGAGCTTTCATCGCTCGTACGGTGTGCCCGTGGCGACAGTACGCCCGTTCAACACCTACGGCCCGCGTCAGTCGGCGCGGGCGGTCATTCCCACGATCATCACGCAGGCGATGACAGACGGCCGCGTGTTCCTCGGCGCGCTGCACCCGACGCGCGACCTGTGCTACGTGCAGGACACGGTGCGCGGGTTCCTCGCGATCGCCGGGGCGGACGCCGCGATCGGACATGTGACGAACCTCGGGACCGGCGTGGAAACGTCCGTCCGCGAGTTGGTGGAGAAGGTCGGCGCCGCGCTCGGCAAGAAGGTGGAGATCGTCTTTGACGCGACGCGCCTGCGCCCGGACATGAGCGAGGTGGACCGGTTGCTCGCCGATCCGTCGCGCGCGGCGGAGTTTGCGGGATGGCGGGCGGAGGTGAGCGTGGACGAGGGACTGCGGCGCACGATCGCGTGGATCAGCGAACACTTCCACCTGTACCGCCCGTCGGAATATGCCATCTGACCGCCGCGTGATCGACGCGGTCATCATGGCGGGCGGCAAGGGTGCGCGGTTGCGCCCGCTCACGTACGCCATTCCCAAACCGCTCCTGCCCGTCGGCGAGAAGCCTCTCATGGAGATTCTCGTTGGGCAGTTGCGCGCGAGCGGCTGCACGCGCATTGCGGTGAGCGTCGGGTATCGCGCGGAGTTGATCAAGACGTACTTTGGCGACGGCAGCCGGTTCGGCGTGGAGTTGGAATACCTCGTGGACACGATCGAAACGGGAACGGCGGGATCGTTGCACGGGGTCGCGGGCCGCGTCGAGCAGCCGGTGATCGTCGTGAACGGCGACATCCTCACCCGCCTCGATTTCGGCGCGTTCCGGCGCGCGCACGCCGAGAGCGGCGCCGCTCTCACGATTGCGGGCGCACCGTACGCCGTGGAGATCCCGTATGGGGTGATCCAGGCTGAGGGGGGTGTGTTGCACTCGGTGGTCGAGAAGCCGACGGCGCGGTACGTGATCGTGGCGGGCGTGTACGCCTTGTCGACCGACGTCGTCTCGCTCGTGCCCGCGGACCGCAGGATGGACATGCCGGAGTTGATCGAGCGCGTGCGCGCGGAGGGGCGGGTCGTGCGCGTGCACGAAATCCACGATACGTGGATCGACATCGGCCGCATGCCCGACTTGGAGCGGGCGAACGGCGAGATCGCACAGTGGACGTCGTCCGAGGGCGGCGCGTGACCGCGAGTCGCGCGACGGGTTCTCGGACCTGGAAGCTCGCGCGGTTGCGTGCGATGTCGCCGGCGGAGATCGCGTGGCGAGCGGGGCGCGCGGCGCGCGGGGCAGGAGAGCGTGTGCGGCTCGTTCCCGTGGCGCCGGCGCGTGTGCCGCGCTCCGTCATCCGGCCGGACGTGGGCGTGCTGTTCCCGCGCCTCGCGGAGCACGACCGCACGCGGATCGCAGCGGAGTATCCGTCCGAGTGGAGACGCGCGCTCGTCGAGGACGCGGAGCGGATCGTCGCGGGCGACGTCCGCGTCTTCGGCCGCCGGCACGCCGTCGGGTGGCCGCCGCGATGGCGCACGGATCCCGTCACCGGACGCGACGCGGGCACGCCGTTCTACACGGCGCTGCTGCACCCCTCGGACGAACGCGTCGGCGACTATCGCGCGGTCTGGGAACTGAACCGGCATGCGTCGTTGATCACCCTGGCGCGCGCCGCGTTCGTGACCGGCGAGCGGCGTTACGCGTCCGCCTGCCTCGAGGGCGCGCGCGGCTACCTCGAAGAGAACCCGACCGCGCGCGGGATCAACTGGACGAGCGGCCTCGAACTCGCGTTGCGGGCGATCGTGTGGACCGGCGCGTGGTGCTTCCTGGAAGCGGCCGACTGCGCGGACGACGCCGTCCGGCGCGAGTGGACGCGTCACATCGCGCGGTGCGCAGCGTACGTGCGCGGTCATCTCTCCGCGCATTCGTCGGCGAACAACCACCTGATGGGTGAAGCCGCGGCGCTCGTCGTGGTCGGGAGCGTCGTGCGCGACCTTCCGGACGCGCGCCGCTGGCGCCGCGCCGGCGCGGAGATCGTTGCGCGCGAGTGCGAGCGGCAGATTCATCGCGACGGCGTCGGCGCGGAGCAGAGCGTGCACTACCTGACGTTCATCGCGGAGTTGATCGCGCTGGCGGGAATCTGCGCCGCGCGTATCGGCGAACCGCTCCCCCCGGAGACGTTTCTGCGCCTCTCGCGGGCGGCGGAGTTCCTGGACGCAGTACGCGACGCACAGGGGCATCGTCCCGTGCTGGGCGACGCGGACGACGCGGTAGCGCTCCCGCTCGGCGTCTCCCCGCACGCGATGCCGGACGCCCTGGCGTCGGTCGTGCGCGGATGGAGCACGGGCGACGCGGCGGTGGCGGACAACGAGGTCGCGTACTGGCTGCTCGCCGCGCGCCTCGGGGGGGTGCGGAACGACGCGCAGCACCCACCGGTGCGGCGATTCGCCGAGGGCGGCGTCACGGTTCTGCGCGCTGGCTCCACGGTGGCCGTGTGTGACACGGGACCGCTCGGGTACTTGTCGCTTGCCGCGCACGGCCACGCAGACCCGCTCTCGCTGTGGGTCTCGTTCGACGGCGCGCCGTCCATCATCGATCCCGGAACGGGGAGTTACGCACCATCGCGCCGGGAGGAGCGCGACTACTTTCGTCGCGCGCGCTCTCACGCGACGCTCGTCGTCGACGACCTCGAACCGGCCGATATCCGCGGGGCGTTTCTCTGGGGGGCCCGCTATCGGTGCGCGCTGCGCTTCGCCGCCGGGGACGCCGAGTGGAGTCTCCTGGAAGGGGAGCACGACGGATTCCGGCGCGCGCGCGTGAGCGTCCGCCGCCGCGTGCACGTGGATTCGACGGGGTACGTTCTCGTCGTGGATCGCGTGGAGAACGCGCGCGAGCACGACCTCACGCTCACCTGGCCGTGCGCGCCCGCGTTCGATTCGACCGACGCGGCCCACGTCGTTCGCGCAAGCGATGGACGCACGATGGAGATTGCCGCACGCGTCGTGAGCCGAACCGCGGGCGGCGACGAGCAACCGGCGTCGCTCACATACACGCACGTCCGCGGCCGGCGCGAGCCGATCGACGGATGGGCGTCGCTCGACTACGACGACGTGCAACCGTGCACGATCGTGCGACTGCACGCGCACGTTCTGCCCGGCGTGCAGGTGCTCGTCACGTTGCTGGCGCCGTCCGCTGCCGGTGCGCACCTGCTCGACGTGAGCGCCGCAGGATCCCGCAGCGTGTCCGCGCGCATCGTCTGCGGAACGAGCGAGCACGAATGGATCGCGCTGATGGGCGGCACGCCGGCGACCGTGTCGACCGAGAACGAGTCGGTCGAGTGCGAGGCGGAACGTGCGTCCGTGCGCATCGTGCGGGGCGCGGACGGATTCTCGATGACGGCCCGCGGGAGCGGCGAGTTCCGCGCGCGGGGCCGCGTCGTGCGCAACGACGACGAGTGGACGTGGCGGCTCGCGCGGGCCGCCGTCGCGGAGACATCGCGCCGACAGGTCGAGCATGCGGCAGGGTAGCCAGCGATGAGATCCCGCCGCTCGCTCGTCGTGTGGATCGTCGGCATGGCGTTCTTCGCCTGGTTCCTCGCGCGCACGGGCGTGAACGAATCGCTGCCGCTCCTGCGCCGTCTCACGCCCGCGTCGATCGCTGCCGTCCTCGCACTCAATGCGACGGTCCCGCTGCTCAAGATGGTGCGCTGGCACATGCTCCTCGCCGCGTGCGGTGTACACGTACGGCGGCGCGATCTGCTCGTGCCCGTATCGGCCGGGTTCTTCTGGGGGCTCGTCACGCCCGGCACGTCGGGGGAGATGGGCCGCGGGTTCCTCCTCGGCATACCGCGACGCGTGGGCGTGTCCACGGTGCTCTACGAAAAACTCTACGACGCAATCGCGCTGCTCTCGCTGGCGCTCGCCGCGGTGCTCGCGCGCGTCGTGCTGGATCGCGGGTGGGGACATGCGACCGCGTATCCTGTGGCGATCGCGACGGTGGTGCTGTTGCACGTCGTGCCCGTGGTCGTGGCGCGGGTCGTGCGCGCGGACGAGTCGCAGGCGCAGGGCCCGAGCCTGCGCGATCGCGCGATCCGCGTGCTCGCAGCCACGCGCGACTTGGCGGGCGCCTCGCGCGTCGCGGCGTGGTCGGCCCTCGTGTCGCTCCTCTTGTGGTGCGTGACCGGCGCGCAGTTCATCGTGCTGATTCGCGTCCTCGGCGCGCCCGACTTCCCGTGGAGCGGCGTCGGGTTGGGGTTCTTCGTGCCCTACATGGCGGGCATCGCGTCTCTCGTGCCCCTCGGTCTGGGCGTGCTGGAACTCACCGTCTCCACACTGCTTGCGCGCTACTACACCGTGTCACCGGCGACGGCGCACGCGACCGCGCTCGCCTTTCGCCTGCTGGTGACGCTGCCGTTCGTGTTGTGGGGATTCGCGTGCTACTCATGGCAGGCCGCCGCGGCCCGCCGCCGCGCTCGCGCCGCCGTCTAGCCGCCGTTCGCCGCTGTTTCGCCTTCCAGGGATCGCGTGTACTATGCCCGATGTCCGGCCGGGTCGGCCTCCTCTGCCGCAGAGGGCCGTGCCGTTCATGCGCGTTGTGCCGCAGGACGTTGCGGCTCCTCCCTGACGCGTCCGATGCGCTGGCGCGCAGGCGGTCGCGTGCCGACAACAAGGGAGCGGTTCGCGTGCCGGTCAGACCAGCGAAGGGAGACACGTCGTCGCAATGAAACTCGCAGTGTTCGGGTTGGGGTACGTCGGGTCCGTGAGCTCTGCGTGTTTGGCCCGTTTGGGGCACGAGGTCGTCGGCGTCGATGTGAACCGCTTCAAGGTGGACTGTCTCGCACGCGGTCAATCGCCGATCGTCGAACGCGACCTCGGCGACCTCATCGCCGAGGGAGTGAAGAGCGGCACCCTGCGTGCCACCGACGACTACGTGGACGCACTGCGCGACACGCAGGCCTCGATCGTCTGCGTGGGCACGCCGAGCGCGGAGAACGGTAGCCTGGACCTCTCCCACGTGCAGCGCATGGCGCAGAAGATCGGCGCGACGCTGCGCGGCCGCACGGACTACCACGTGCTCATCGTGCGCAGCACCATGCTGCCGGGGAGCGTGCACGCGGGCATCGTGCCCGTCCT
>CAZEPH010000210.1:0-5355 GCA_964514075.1 uncultured bacterium
TCATGATCTGGAAGATCAAGAACCTCGGCGGCAACACGATCACCGATGCCTACGTGTCGGTGTGGTCCGATCCGGACTTGGGTCAAGCGACGGACGACCTCGTGGGATGTGACCCATCCCTGGGACTCGGTTACATCTACAATGCCACCGCCACGGACAACATCTACGGCGCGGGCTGTCCCGCTGTGGGCTTCGACTTCCTGCAAGGTCCGATCGGAGACAACGGCGAGCGTCTTGCGATGACGTCCTTCAACAAGTACATCAATGGGACCGACCCGCAGACGCGCGACGAAACCTACAACTACATGCAAGGTTTCGAAAACGACGGGACCGAAGTGATCGACCCCACGACGAACGAAGTCACCACGTACCAAGTGCCGGGTGATCCGGTGACCGGCACGGGGTGGCTCGACACGAACCCGGCGGACCGCCGTCTCATGTTGAGCGCGGGGCCGTTCACGTTCGAGCCGGGCGAAGAGCAGGAGATCGTCGCCGCGGTCATCGTTGGACAGGGGGCCGACCGCCTCTCGAGTATCACTCTCATGAAGCAGTACGACACGGCGGTACAGCAGGTGTTCGATCAGAACTTCAACATTCCGGCGCCGCCGCCGTCTGCCACGATCACGGCACGTCCCTTCGACCAATCCGTCGACCTGATTTGGGGAACGGAACCGGTGGGCGACGTGCAGATCAGCGAAGCGTTGAACCAAGAATTCCACTTCGAAGGGTACAACGTCTACCAAGGCGCCTCGATCGCAGGTCCATGGACGAAGATCGCGACGTTCGACGAAGACGACGACATCACCACCACCTATGCGGACGCATTCACGCCATCCGCAGGCGGCACGGAGCGGTTGATCACGCAGGCTGGAACGAACAGCGGCCTCGCGAATCACATGCTGATCAAGACCGACGCGATTCGCGGTGGCAACTTGATCAACGGCCGGGAGTACTTCTTCGCCGTCACGGGATGGTCGTATGACGTGCGCAATCAAGAGGAGTTCGTGAGCGGGGAGAACGTCGCGGGGACGATCGTCGAAACACTGGAATCGGCCATCAACGGGTTCCGCGTCATTCCGGCGTCGTCCGGGGCTGTGCTGCAGGAATCTGCGGCGCACGTCTCTGGAATCAGCGACGGTACGGTGACGGTGGAGTACGTGGATCAGTCGTCCATCACCGGCCACACGTATCGCGTCACGTTCCGCGATACCGAGGACGGTACCGTGTACGACATCACCGACACGAACACGGGACAGGTGAAGGTGTCGGGCGCGAGCGACCAGTCGGGCGCCTATACGTCGCCGGTGTTCGACGGGGTGATGGTGCGCGTGGCCGGCCCGCAGGTCGGCATTCGCAGCATTGCGGAGACGATGGCCGGAGCGAACGTCGTGAGCCCGCCGGACAACGTCTTCAATTCGCGCAACTCGACGAGCACGTACTATGTCTACCCCAACTCCGATCCGACCGGATCCGGAGCGATTTCGCGATTCAGCGGATCGTTGTGGACGGGATCGACGCACGACTACGAGATTCGCTTCACCGAGCAGGCCAACAACTACTGCTGGGACTTCTTCGGTCAAGGCGATTACTCGTACGTGCTTCCCTTCCAGGTTCCCGTTCAGTTGTGGGATGTGACGGCCAACAAGCGGATCACGTTCCTCGTCGTCGATGGCGGCGAACCCGGTGTGTTCGGATGGGGCGACGGCCTGTACTTCCACGACATCGATTACAACTCGGTCGCGTGGACCACGCCAAACCTCGATGACAGCGTGTACGACCCGAACGCCGAGTTCTATTCCTGGCGGCGATTCTTCTTCTACGCGCTGGACGGTTCGACGATCGGCTATCCCGCACCGGGTACCGTCGTCAAGGTGACGACGTTCCACGTCAACACGACCGCGGACGCGTTCGAATTTACGACGAAGAAGCCGGGAACGGCGGCCGGTACGGTCGTGAGTCAAGACCTCACGAGGATTCGTGTCGTGCCGAACCCGTACGTGAACCGCTCGGCATACGAGTTGAACCAGTTCGACCGCGTGATCAAGTTCACGAACCTGCCTGCGTCACAGAAGGTGACGATTCGCATCTTCAACCTCGCGGGCGACTTGATTCGCACGATCGAGAAGGATGCCACGGGTGCGAGCAATAGCGCGGACGTGACGAGCCAGTCGATCGTTCAGTGGGATCTCAACACCGCGCAGAATCTGCCTGTGGCGAGTGGGATCTACATCTACCACGTGAATGTGGAGGGTGTGGGCGAGACCAAGGGGCAGATGATCATCTTCACCGAAAAGGAACGCCTCGACACGTTCTAGTTCGCGGTCGGGACCATCCCATGTACGGAGGGAATGATGCGCAGACATGATTCACTGATTGCGGTCGGTCTCGTTCTCGCGGGCGTGATGTCGTCGACGCCGGTGTGGGCGGGCGGTGAAGATCGCATCGGCACGGCGGGCGCAGCGGAGTTGCGCATCGGTGTGGGCTCTCGAGGCGTCGGCTTGGCGGGGTCGCACATCGCGATGACCAGCGGGGCGGAAGCGCTCTACTGGAACCCGTCGGGAATCGCCACGGTGCAGTCGACCGATTTGATCGTGACGCACACGGAGTACATCGCGGGACTCAACACGGAGTTCGCGGGCATTGCCACGCCGTCGATGGGCGGCGTGGTCGGGGCGAGCTTCAAGGCCTTGAGCCTCGGTGAGATCATCGTCACCGACGAGAACGCGCCGAACGGGACGGGGGAGATCGTCTCTCCCACGTTCACCGTCGCGACGATTGCGTATGCGCGGCAAATGACGGACCGCGTCCGCTTCGGCGGCAGCTTGTCCCTCGTGAGCGAGCGCGTGCTGCAGGCGTCGGCGACGGGCGTGGCCGCGGACTTCGGGTTCCAGTACGACCCGCAGTGGCAGGGCACACGCTTCGGATTCTCGATGAAGAACTTCGGCCCGAACATGCGTTTCACGGGCAGCGAGTTCGAACAAGTCGTGACGGTGGACAACGGAAACCCTCAGACGAAGCCGACGATCGTCCGGACCGAGTCGGCGGCCTTTGAATTGCCGTCAAACGTCCAGTTCGGCGTCTCGAAGGCCTGGCAGGTGGGGGCGTCTGGCAATTTCGGCCTGATGGGCGTGTTTCAGAACAACAACTTCTCCTCGGACGAATGGCGGTTCGGAGCGGAGTACAACGCGAACGACGTCGTGAGTCTTCGCGGCGGCTACGTCGCCTCGTCGCAGTCGAACTATCTGTACGACTGGTCGTTTGGCGCGGGCCTCGCCGTGCCGATCGGCGCTGACGCGAAGGCGCACGTCGACTACAGCTACGGGAACGTCTCGGAGTTCTTCGATCCGATGCACACGTTCAGCGTGCAGGTCGGCTTCTAGTTGCTGCGGTGAAGGCTCGCGCGCGTTAGCGCGGGAGTGTGAGGTGGACGGCCAGGGAATCGAGCATGCGCTCCGCGGCGCGCTCGCTCCCTGGCCGTCCGTTTACGATGCCGGCGAACGCGATCAAGTCGCCACGCGGCGTTTCGGCGAGACCGGCGACGGAACGCACGCCGCTCATGCGCCCGGTTTTCACACGCAGCCGTCCGTCGGAGGCCCCGCCGGCCATGCGCCGCAGATAGCCGTCGCGACCGCTGAGCGGGAGCGAACTCCAGAACGCCTCGCGCCACGCCGGCGCGCTGCGTTGCACGCCGCGCAAGAGTTGCACGAGCGCACGCGCCGAGAAGCGGTCCTCTCGCGAGAGACCGGATCCGTCGACTAGGTGCATGCGATCCACGTCTACGCCGAGCCGTGCGTACGTCGCGCGTCCGCGCGCGAGACCGCCGCGCACGGACGCCACGCGCGCACCGACGTCGGTTAACCGCAAAAGGACCTCCGCGTGCAGGTTCTGACTGCGAAGATTCGTGACGCGCACGAGGTCCGCGAGGGGCCGTGACACACGTGAGACGTGGACGCTGGGCACGCACGCGGACGGGGATGCATCGTCGCGTGCACTGCGCGCGCGTCCGCTCACGGCGATCCCCCGCGCGATGAGACGCTCGCGCAACACGCTTGCCGCATAGAGAGCCGGATCGGGCACCGTGCCCGCGGAGGAAATAGAGTCGCCCTGCGCAACGGAGCCCGTTGCGCGCAGTGTGCGCGATCCGCGTGCGCGGAACATGTCGATGCGCGACGACGATCCGGGCGAACCAATACGTACGGTGCTCTGCGGCATGATGTATGCCGTGTTCGGTCCGATGCGATACGTCGCGCGCGCGCCCACGGGGCCGTCGCCGCGGAAGTAGAAATCGAGGCAATTGTCGTTGAACGAGAGCGCGCTCACCTCGGCCCCGTACCATTCGCCGAGATCGCTGCCGATCCAACTCGGGTGCAGCCGTTCGTCGGTCCATGCGGTATCGTCGCCGATCACGTCGCCGGTCACACGGCGGACGCCGCGGGTGGCGAGCGCATCGACGAGCGAGTCGAGTGCCACGGTGACGGAGTCGTCGAAGCGCGCGGAGAAGTTCGGATCGCCGGCGCCGACGAAGCGGAGATCGCCGGAGAGCGTGCCGTCGCTCGACAGCGCGCCGCATCCGAGGAGCGCGGTCGTCACGCGGTAGTCGACGCCGCGCGCGTCGAGTGCTGCAGCCGTCGTGAAGAGCTTCGTCACGGAGGCGGGGATGAGCACGCGATCGGGATCGACGGCGACGAGCACGTCGCCGGTCGCGACGTTCACCGCGCAGAGAGACACCGACGCGCTGCGCAGGCTCGGCTCCGCGCGGCGCCACGCGGCCACGTCGATCACCGGCGGCGCCGCGTGCGCGACGGCGCCGGCGAGCAAACAGGGGAGGAACCACCAGCGATGATGCTCCGCCGCCGCGCCACGCGCGCGCGCCGCCCACGAGCGCTTCGGCCGGGCGATCGCGTGCGTCTCGTTCTGCCTGCGGGACCCGCGTCGCCGGCACAGGTGCGCGCCGCCGCACGCCGCATCGAGGCCATGGGGTTCGTCGCCGTCGAGCCGCGGATGCCCCGCGCTGCGCGCGGCTACCTCTCCGCGTCCGATGACCTCCGGCGCGCGGAGTTGCTGGATGCGCTCAGCGACCGGGATGCCCGCGCCGTGATCGCCGTGCGTGGCGGAACGGGGAGCCTGCGCATCATCGAGGGCGTGGACGCCCTCGCGCTCGGAGACCATCGGCCCCTCCTCGTGGGATTCAGCGACATCACGGCCTTGCACGCGGTGCTGTACACGCGTCATTACCTCGTGTGCCTCCAGGGACCGATGCCCGGACTCGCCGGGTGGGATGCGCGTTCGGAGCGCAGCCTGCGTCGCGCCCTCACGGCGCGCCACTTCATCGCCACCGTGGACGTGCCCAGCATC
>CAZEPH010000211.1:0-5341 GCA_964514075.1 uncultured bacterium
CTCGACGAGATCGGCGATATCTCTGCCGCGACGCAGATGCGCCTGCTGCGCGTGTTGCAGGAGCGCCGCTTTGAACGTGTGGGCGGAACGGAAACGATCGAGACCGACGTGCGCATCATCGCGGCGACGAATCGCGACCTCGAAGCGGCCGTCACCGACGGGACATTCCGCAGCGACCTGTTCTTCCGCTTGAACGTGTTTCCCCTGTCGATTCCACCGCTGCGCGAGCACATGGAAGACGTGCCCGAACTCGCGCTCGAGATGCTCGGGCGCGCACGGTCCCGTCTCGCGAAACCCCTCGAGCGCCTCTCCGACGGCGCGATGGCCGCGTTGATGCGCCACACCTGGCCGGGCAACGTGCGCGAGTTGGAAAACGTGATTCACCGCGCGGCTATCTCCTCGACGGGACCGGTGATCGACACGATCGAAATCACACATCTCTCGCCGGCGGGCGCGATCTCCCCTGTGCGCGAGGCCGCTGCGCCGGCGGGTCACGACGGCGCGCGCGCACCGGTCGGCACGATGACGGATGTGCCGCTCCGCGTGTTGACGCGGCAAGCCATCGAGGACATCGAGGAGCGGTATCTGCGCGAAGGACTCGCACGCTATCGCGGGAACGTGTCTCGCCTCGCCCAAGTCGCCGGACTGGACCGGCGCAGCATCTTCGACAAGCTCAAGCGATACAACTTGCGGCGAGAGGACTTCAGGCGGCCAGGCGCGTCAGGGACCGACGACGCGGATTGACTCTGCTGTTGTGCCCCGGCCGGCGACTTGAGCCCGGTGGGGAATTCGACTCGACCGCACTTCCAGCTCAACGCCGGTCCCGATCCGTCCCGATTCCCCGATCAGGAACAACTCCCTCTGCTACCGCCTTGCTTTTCAACAATCTGGACGATAGGACACACGCCCGAACCAGCCCCGAAAGAATTTCGTGAAGTTTCTGATTGACCGTGTCGATCCCATTCGCTAGCGTGCAAATGTCACGAAGTGGGGAAGAATGTCACATGAGCTTCCCCTCGTGGTGACCACGGGTGCCGCGACCGGCGACGCCTTCAACCCCCAGAACCTTAGAGGCACGGCTGTCTCAGCCAGATCGAACTGATGGGCTTCAAGGGTCACGATCGAACCTCCGTGGACAGCAAGAGGCGCGTGGTCGTCGCGTCTCACATGCGTCGCGCTATGCATGAAAGCGCGCGCGACACGTTCACGGTGACGGCGGGCCTCGACGGCTGCATCTACGCATACCCGCTCGACGAGTGGGAACGCCTGGAGCAGAAGCTCTCCGCGTTGCCGATCGGCGATCCCAACTCGCGGCACATGCTGCGACTCATGATGCACCACGCGAAGGAATCCACGCTCGATCAGCAAGGACGCATCCTGCTCCCGCAAGACCTCGCAGACAAGTTCAACATCACGCCGGAAACGGGCGCCGTCGTCAAGGGCATGCTGGATCACATCGAGATCTGGAATCCGTCGGCATTCGATGACTACGTCTCGTCGGTGAATCAAACGTACGAGGACGCGGCGATGAACGCGTTCGGAGCGCACCCCGTGAACGGGTCGAAGGCGACGCAGTGACGCGCTTCCCGTACGTCGTCGGGACCCCGAGCCTGCGCTACACGGCGACGTCGCCGCGCCGTCCGGATACAGCGAGACCCCGCAGCGGTCACGCGCCGAGCGGCGCGCAGCATATCCCCGTGCTCGTCGACGAAACGACCGCCGTGTTCGCGGGCGCGTCGTCTGGCGTTCTCATCGATGCCACCGTCGGTCTCGGCGGACACGCGGCTGTACTCCTGTCGCGTGCGAGCGAGGACGTGCGTTTGATCGGCTTCGATCGCGACACCGACGCACTCGACATCGCCCGCCAGCGACTCGCGTCATTCGGCGATCGCGTGCGCCTCGTGCACGCGGACTACGCCGACATGGAGGCGCACGTGCCGGAGGAGGAACGCGCGCACATCGCGGGCGTCTTGATCGACGCGGGACTCTCCTCGCTGCAAATCGATCGCGCCGAGCGCGGATTCAGCTTCGACAGGAACGGCCCGCTTGACATGCGCGCCGACACCACGGCGCCGCGCACGGCAGCCGACGTTCTCAACAACGAGCCGGAAGACGAACTGACGCGCCTCCTCACCGAATACGGCGAGGTGCCGCGCGCGTGGATCATCGCGCGCGCTCTCATCCGCGCCCGCCAGCGGACACCGTTCACGACGACGCACGACGTCGTGCACGCCCTACGTCGCGAAGTCTCCGCCCGATTCCCGCGGAAGAGCATCGCACGCATCTTCCAAGCAGTTCGTATCGAAGTGAATGACGAGCTTGGACGCCTCCGTCGCGGTCTTCGCGCGGCGGAGCGTGTTCTGCGATCCGGAGGCGTCCTTGCCGTCATTTCCTATCAGTCCCTCGAAGACCGCGAGGTGAAGACGTTCCTGCGCGAGGGTGCGAGTGGCGACGCTCCGCGCTGGGACCTGCTCACTCGTCACGTCGTGCGACCCGAGAGAGCGGAAGTGGCGATCAACCCCCGTGCGCGGAGTGCCCGTCTGCGTGCGGCGCGGAGGACGGCGTATGGGACGGCTTGACGACGCCCAGCGGTGGACGCTGCTGGGATGCGCGGTGCTCGTGGTAGCCGCATTGTCCGTGTGGCAGCACTCGTACGAAGCCACGCTGGCCCGGCACAAGGCGAAGCTCGTGGAAACGATCGATCGCGTGCAGCGCGAGGTCGACCGGTTGCAACTCGATCTCACCACGGCGACCGCGCGCAGCGACGTCCGCGGCGCGGCGGAAGCGCAACTCGGTCTGCACCCGGCGCCCGACAGCCAGGTCGTGGTGATTGCGATCCCCGCGCAGCCGGGTGACGAGGTCGCCGACGCGGATGCGTCCGTGGCCGAACTCGGTCGCCGCTTCCTGGACGCGTTTCTGCCGACCGCCTCCGCCGGTTCGCGCGTACGCGTTCCGATGGTCCGGTGACGGACTAACCGCCTCGCGTGACCCCCTCCCAATGAACGCGCAGACCGGCCGTCGTCTCCTGGGTGTCGTCAGCCTCCTCGCATGCGTGTGGGCGGTTCTCGTCGTGCGCTTGTTCATCGTGCAGGTCGTGCAGCACCGGGCGTACTGGGCGAGGGCACAGGCCAGGCAAACGCATCGCGAGGAACTGCGACCCGTGCGCGGCCGCATCGTGGATCGCGCAGGACATGCGCTCGCGGAAGACATCGAGACGAGCGAGCTGGTCGTGTGCGTCGCGCAGGTCGCACCCGACCCGCGCGCGATCGGGCTGATCGCGTCCGCGCTGCAGTGGACGGAGGCCGAGACCCGCGAGAAGCTCGCGCGCAGTAAAGGCTACGTACGTCTGTCGCGGAGCCTTTCACTGGAGGCCGAGCGTCTGCTGCGCGACGAGAAGTGCCCGGGCGTGAGCTTTCCGCGAACGTCCACACGCGTGAACCCTCGGCACGGCCTGGCCGCGGCCCTCCTCGGTCGCACCGACGCCGACGGCCGCGGGCAAGAAGGGCTCGAACTGGCGCTGGACTCGGATCTGCGCGGCACGCCGGGGTGGGCCACGATGGTGCGCGACGGGCACGGCGCGGTGTATCCCGACCTCACGCGCACGATCCGCGAACCTGTGGACGGCACGTGCATCGACCTGACGATCGACGCGGAGTTCCAGGCGATCGCGGAGGACGAACTCACACGCGGCATCGCGGAGAATCACGCGAAGGGCGGCACGGTCGTTCTCGTGGATCCACGCACCGGCGACATCCTCGCGATGGCCAGCGCCGACGGTGATCGCGCGCCACGGCTGCGCGTTCCGCGCAACCGGGCGATTGCGGATCAGTACGAACCCGGATCGACGTTCAAGGTTGTCGTCGCGGCCGCGGCGATCGAGGAGAAACTCGTGACGCCGGCCACGCCCGTCTTCTGCGAGAACGGACATTGGGTGACAGACGACTGGCGGTTGTCCGATTCGCATGGTCACGGCACGCTGTCGTTCTGCGACGTGATCGCACAATCGAGCAACATCGGGACGGCAAAAGTCGGACTGCGTCTCGGGAACGATGGGATGTACGACTACGCGCGCCGCTTCGGGTTCGGCCGCGCGACGGGCATCGGACTGCCGGCCGAAACCGGCGGACGCCTCGCGACCCCGGCGCGCTGGTCCGCGCGCTCGCTCCCGACGATTTCCATCGGACAAGAGGTCGCGGTGACGCCGCTGCAGGTCGCGATGGCGTACGCCGCGCTTGCGAACGACGGCGTCCTGATGGCGCCGCGCCTCGTCCGATCTCTGCGCCGCACCGACGGTCGGCTGGTGCGTGCGACGGAACCGCGCGCAGTGCGACGCGTCGTGAGCGCCGAGACGGCGCGCACGGTGCGCACATTCCTCGCGGCGACGGTCGACTCGGGAACCGCGAAAGCGGCGCGGATCGGCTTCGCACGCGTCGGCGGCAAGACGGGGACCGCGCAAAAGTACGATCCCGCGCTCGGCGGGTACTCGCCCGACAGGTACATCGCCTCGTTCGTCGGCATGCTCCCGGTCGAGAATCCGTCACTCGTGTGCCTCGTCGTGATCGACGAACCCGTGGGCGGCGTGTACTACGGCGGGCTCGTGGCCGCGCCGATTTGGCGCAACATCATCGAGGCGATCGGACGCGTGCCGCATGCGCCGATTCGCCCGGACTTCCGGCGCGTCGCACCGGACAAGGAAGCGTGGGCCGCGGTGCCCGGTGCACCGGCATTCGCCGCGCCCGCTCCCGATCCGTCGCTCGCGGGCGATTCGTCGTACACCGGTCCGATCGCGCCGAATCTCGTCGGATCGCCGTTGCGCGACGCGCTGCGCGTGCTGCGTGCGCGCGATCTGCGCTTCGCCATCGACGGCACCGGAGTCGTCACGCAGCAATCGCCCGCACCCGGCGCGCCCGTGCGCGACGGTGACATCGTGCGCCTCGTGTGCCGAGCGGTGTTCCAACCCGCTCACACCCCGTCATTCGCCGCTGCTCCCCAGGCAGCAGGAGCTGTGCGCGCGGGCGCCGTCCGTGACTGAAGCGGCGGCGCCTCGCGCCTTCTCCGGCGTCATGCTGGAGCATCTCCTCGCGGAGGTGGTGGGCGCGGAGATCGTTCCGCCGCGCGGCGGGACGGTCGATGACGCGGTCACGCGCGTGGTCCGCGCGCTGACCGTGGACTCGCGGCGCGTCACGGCCGACACGCTCTTCGCGTGCGTGCGCGGCGTCGCCGCAGACGGCCACGCCTTTGCCGCGCGCGCGGTCGAGAGCGGTGCCTCCGTGCTGCTGGTCGACAGCGCCGTGACCGGCGCGGACACCGTCGTGCAGGTACGCGTGAGCGACACGCGCCT
>CAZEPH010000212.1:0-5318 GCA_964514075.1 uncultured bacterium
CGGTGAAGAAGCTCCTCGAAACGGATCCGCGGCTCGGCGTGGACGTGCTCCGCGAGCGGGAGTTCTACGCCAACCAGTCCGAGATGCTCACCAATCTCCTGCGCTTCGCGGGCATCTTCATTTCCGTGATCATGGCGGTCGGCGCCATGTTCTCGGCCATGAACACGATGTTCGCGGCCGTGAACGCACGAACGCGCGAGATCGCGGTTCTTCTCACGCTCGGGTTCAGCCAGTGGTCGATCCTCGCGTCGTTCATGATGGAGTCGATCCTCCTCGCACTGCTCGGCGGCGTGCTCGGGTGCGTGATCGCCCTTCCAGTCAACGGACTGACCACGAGCACGACCAACTGGTCGTCGTTCAGCGAACTGGCGTTTGCGTTCCGCATCACGCCATCCGCGCTCGTCACGGGGATGGTCTTTGCGGCGGTGATGGGCGTCGTCGGCGGGTTCCTTCCCGCGTGGCGGGCCTCACGCCAGCGACTCGCCGCAAGCCTCCGCGGTCAGTAGCGTCCCGCCGGACGGAACGCTCGTCGGTTGCAACACGCGGAGCACGAGCAGCGTGATGTCGTCGCGCGGCTCCTCCCCGGCGAGCCACGCACGCAATTCGCCGAGGACGAACTCCGCGATGTCGCGCGCCGTCGCGTCGGCGGGCGCACGCCGGAGAACGTCGCACAACCGATCCTCCCCGAACTGCTCGTGCAGTGCGTTCATCGCCTCGCTGATCCCGTCCGTGTAGAACACGACGCGATCCCCTGCCTGCAACGCGATGGATCCGACGTCGAATGTCTCGTCCTCGCGGATCCCGAGGATCAACCCTCCGCGGTCGAGGAACTCGCTGTCCCCCGAGCGGCGCAGCACCACAGGCCAGTTGTGTCCCGCGTTGGTGAACGAGAGACGCCCGCTGCCCTCGTCCACGTGCACGAGGACGAACGTGGCGAACTGCTCCGTGCTCGTGCTGCGGAAAATGAGGTTGTTGATGCTCTGCACGATGTTCGCGATCGACGAGGTCGTCTCGACCTGCGTCCGAATCGCGGCTTGCAGCATCGCAGACAGGAGCGCGGCGGGGACGCCCTTCCCCGAAACGTCCGCGATCGCGAGGAACAGACCGCCGTCGACCGTGCGGATGACGTCGTATAAATCGCCGCCGACGTGCTTCGCGGGCAGCGTGGCGGCGTACACGTCGAGTGTGTCGCTGTCGGGAAACGCTGTGACCTGGAACGACCGCTGGATACGGCGCGCGAGTTCCAACTCCTCCTCGATGCGCGCGATGGCGACGCGCTCGCGAAACAGGAGCGCGTTTTGCAGCGAGAGCGACATCTGTCCCGCCAGCGCGGAGAGCAGCGCTTCGTCTTCGGACGTGTAACTCGTGCCGGTGATCTTGTTGCCGAGCAGCAGCGCGCCGACCGTTCCACCGCGCGCGTGCAGCGGGAGGATCACCCCGACTTCCAGGGTCTCCACGAGGAAGGCGCGGTCCACATTCGAGAGAACATCCGCGAGGTCCCCCGAGCGGAAGAAGTCGCGATCGCTGGGTAGACGACCCACGATGTTGCGAACGCGCGCGGCCGCTTCCGCCCTGAGCGGCGCACCGGCGCCGGTTTGCACGAGCGTCTCGTTGTCACGCGCAAACGCCACTGCGTGCGCGACGCGGAGGACCAGTGCGTCCCCGATCGTGTGCGCGGCCGTCGAGAGCAGGTCGTCCGCATCGAGCGTGGTGAGAAGGGACGGACCGAGACGGCGCAGCACGCTCCGGTAGTCGCCGGGATCGCGCAGGAACGCGCGCTCCAGCATGTCCTCGAGCCACGCGATCGCCGGCTGAAAGAGAATCAGCGCGACGATGAGAAACACCGGTTCGATAATGCGCGCGTTGAGAGCCCACGTGCGCCCGGCCCATTCCTGCATCCTCCCGACGATCACCAAGTACAGGCCGACCATGAGGGCCGAGGCGATTGCGTACAGGATGCCGCGCCGCGCGAGTAACTTGGTATCGAGGAACTTGTACTGGACGATCGCAAAGGCGATCGACGCCGATCCGGCGAGAAGTGCAGCCATGACGAGCAGCGCGCGGAGCGGGGCCGACACGTAGATCGCCAGCAGAATGGGCACCGAGGACGCGACGCTGTAGAGCGCGAGGCAGGTGATCAAGCCCGCGCCGATCACGCGCAGTTGTTGCCGCACGCGCGCCACCCGCGCATGGCGGTAGCTGTTCACGAGCAGAATCGCCGCGACGATGCCCACGCCGAGGTTGATGAACGAGAAGAAGAACCTGTGCGATCCGATGAAGAGCCGGGTGACGACACCGACGAGATCCGCGAGCGCATCGACGCGCTGGAGTGCGCTCGTTTGCAAAATGGGCCGCGTGTCGCCGCCCATGAGGAGCATGGCCACGAGAAGCATGAAGTGCGCGAGATACGGCGCGTACACCAGGAACGCGAACCGCCGCCATCGCATTGCGTAGCGCCGTTCGACCGGGAACAAGCTCGCGAACACGAAGAGCGACGGAAAGAAGAACTCCCACAGCGCGGAGAGGTTCTCGAGTGCATCGATGTGGCCGCGCGTGGCCGCCGACCGAGATGCCGCCCCGGCTCCCGGGAACAGCGACATCGCGGCGAAGATCGAGCCGATTCCGCCGAAGAACAACATCAGCGCCACGACCCGATTGAGCCGTTGGCGCGGGTTCTCGCGCAGGATCACGAGCCCGAGGAGGAAGACCAAACCCCCGAGGCTGAGATTGATGGTGGCGAGGAGGGACGAGGAGATCATGGCGCTCCATTCCTAGACGAAGCAGCGCCAGTCTGGGATGCAATGAGGCGCAGCGTCAAGCGCGCACAGGCGGTAGGTCGAGACCTCCGGCCTTCATCCACTCGTCCGCCTCGTCTGCCGCTCCGATCCACGGCGGCAGCGTGAGCCGCAGGTGCGAGGCGAGCGCGTTCACAGAGGGTTCGTAGAGTGAGCGCAGGCTCCGCAGTCGCTCGTTCGCGGACGGACCATCGGGGATCGGCGTTCCGGAGGCGCGCAGGAGGGTGCGGAGTTTCTCGACGTCGTTCTCCGGCAGTCGGTCGATCGGCGGCGGCACGGGATCCAGGTCCAGGGCGGCGGTCAGATCCACCACGGCGTGCAGCGCCATCGCGAACGTGAGCTGCGCTTGCGGCGAGCGCACGCCGCGCAATCCGAGGATGCCGAGCGCACAGGAGTCCAGGACCATTGTGAGAGCCGCGAGCCACGACTGGTTCTCGTGCTGGGAGCGATAGAAACTCAAGACGGGATATGACAGGTGGCTTTCGAGTAATTCGGCCGACCACAATTCCCAATCGCGCCAGAGCGAGTGCAACGCGGTGAGCGAATCATCCGCCGAGAGATGCGTGCCGTGCCGTTGAATCAACTCCGCCGCGGTGGGCGGCGAGCCGGCGCGCGCATCGAGCATCGAAATCGCCGTTTCACGGCGCGAGAACGCTTGGTAGATCACGGGCAAGTAGCCGATCACCACCGCGAGGAATCCGAATCCAATTCCGGCTTCCGCCACGGCCACGATGCGCGGGCCCGTCGAGAGTGGGATCACGTCGCCGAATCCGAGTGTGAAGAACGTGACGCCGCTCATGTAGAGGTACGTGCCGAGCGCCATGGATCCCTCGGGCGACCGAATCGTTCCGTGCACGCCCCACTGCAGGAGGGTGAAGCCCACAATCAGCGCGACGGCCCAGACCATCAGCATGAGCATGAGCGAGAGTGGGCCGAACGCCGCGAGCCACGCATCGCGCCGTCCCGCGATGTGTCCCCACACGCGCCATGCGAGGCGATAGAACGCTTGCGAGAGAGACCAGCGGCGCACGACGCTCCGTGGGACGAGAACGCTCTCGAATCCGTCCCAGAGGACGACGAGAACGAGCGCCAATCCGACGAGGAGCGCGAGCGTGCGCACTACGCGGGCGCGTCCCGCCAGCGCACGGCGAGCGTGCGCTCGCCGAGCCCCGCGATGAACGCGGGCACGTCGAGCGCGAGTTCTTGCGGGAGTGCGCCGCGCCGTGTGACGTGTCCGCGGCCGAGCATGGCGGCGACGAGAGCCGACGGGAATGCGGTCGTGCGGGCCATCGCGGAGAGACCGGTGGCGGCGTCGTGGTAGTCGAGCATTTCCGCGGTGACCCGGCGGCGCGCGCCGTCTGCCGTCGTGCCGATGGCTTCCACGCGCATCACGACGAGGTCCCGATCGTCGTTCTCCAGCCGCGGGCTTGCACACGCGGCGACGAGATCCCGCGGCCGGATCATCGCGTCGCCGACTTTCACGGGCGTGGAGTCCAGCAACCCCATGAGCGCCATGCCGCGCCAAATCGTGGCGTGTCCAGGATAGCGCAGCGTCTTGTAATCCAGGTTGCGCACGCGACCCTGGAGCGTCCGTGGCAGCGTGCTCGCGCCGCCGGACGTGACGAATGCTTCGAGACGCCCCAGCGGTGGAAAGTCCACCTCCTCGATGTCCGTGAGGCACTCCGCGGTCACTTCCACGCCGTCCCGGAGGAGGCGCGCGGGTTCGACGTACTCGTTGATCAACCCATGAATCGAGAAGACGCGCTTGTATCCGAGCGGCGGAACGGGATGCTGCGGCAGTCCGCCGACGCGAATGCGCAACGACTCGACCTGCGGCATGTCGCGAATCGCGTGCGCTGCGACCACGTTCGCCATCCCCGGCGCGAGTCCGGTGTCGGGAACGAGCGACACGTTCGCGGCGCGCGCGGCGTCGTCGAGCGCGAGGATCGCGTCCACTACGTCGTTGTTGCCGCCGAGATCGCAGAAGTGACACGACTCCGCGATCGCAGTGCGCGCGAGCGGTTCGTTGAGGAAGTACGGCACTGCCGACACGCACGTGTCCGCCGCGCGCATGAGCGGGGCGATCTGCCGCGGCTCGGACGCGTCAGCCACGACCACGCGGCCTTTGCCGCCCGTGCGCCGCTTCGCGACGTCTTCCGCGCGCGCGCGGTCCGTGTCCGCGATCACCACTTCCTCGACGTCCGCTTGTCGCGCGAGGTCGAAGATCGCCGCTTCGCCTTGTATGCCGGCTCCGAGAACCAATGCGCGCATATTGTCTCCTGTGTGGGATCGATGGGATCGGGCGCAGTCTGCCCGAGCGCGATGCGGCGGGTCAACGCCGCGTCTTGCCGCCCGCCGCGGACTCCGCTAACGTCGCATGCATGTCGGACTCGTTTGTCAGCAAGTTGCCGAACGGGCGGCCGCTCCTCGACGGCCGTGCGCTGTGCGCGTACAACATGTATATTCGCGCGGCCTACACAGACGCGGTGCTGTCGCTCCCGTGGGAAGAAGCGTCGCGCGATC
>CAZEPH010000213.1:0-5310 GCA_964514075.1 uncultured bacterium
AGAAACGCGCGCAGCTCGCGATCGGCGATCGCGCGCATCGCGCACTCCAAACGCGAGAGCGAGCGAACGCGCGGCTCTCGGTGCGCCCCGGCCGTCCGGGCGACGTGCGTGGCGAGCGTGCGCGCGGAACACGCATATCCTCCGGGCGCCGCGATCTCGCGGCGCCGATGCGGCGCCGTGCCGACCGCCACGAGCGCGCGCGCGGCGTCCTCGATGTGGATCATCTCTCGGGTGACGTCGGCCGGAACGGCCACCTGCACGTCCTCCCCGCGCGCGGCCGCGTCCCATACGTGCCCGAACGGCAGCGCGCGCACACCTGGGCCGACCACATCGGGCAACCGCACGACCGTGTAGAGCGAGCGCCACGCCTCGTACGCCGAGCGCAGGAGATACTCCACCTGGAACAACTCACGCCCGACGCGTCCCGTCCGCGATGCACCCCACAGCGGTCCCGGATACACGATGCGCACGTTCTCGCGCGCGCACGCATCCACGAGAACGACGGTCGCGAAGAACACGTCGAGCGGGCGCGCCAAAACGACCGGGACGCAATGATAGACGACGCCGGCGCCGCGCACCGTGTCGCGCACCGCCTCGGGGGTACAGGCATTCTCCGCGGCGAGTTCGCGCACCGGCGGCGCGCACTGACGCGCGACCGCGCGTCCGAGAAGAGTGTCGCTGCCCACGATCGCGGAGTGCATGTGCGGGCGAGTATACACGCGCGCACGACGGACGTTGTAAGATGGGCCCGCTTCGCGACGGAGCGACGACCCTCACCGTGGAGGCTTCCATGCACCGCCCGATGATACTCGGCCCCATCGGACAGATCGGCCTCGTCGTGCACGACGTCGACGCCGCGACGGCGTTCTACCAGGACGTGCTGGGACTCCCGGTGATGTTCCAGGTTCCGGGCATGGCGTTCCTGGACAGCGCCGGCGTGCGCCTGATGCTCACGCTGCCGTCGTCGGAGGAGTTCGATCACCCGAACTCGATCCTGTACTTTCGCGTGGAGGACGTGCACGCAGCGCACGCGGCCTTGCGTGCAGCGGGTGTACGCTTCGACCGTGAGCCGCACCTCGTCGCGGAGATGCCGGATCACGAACTGTGGATGGCGTTCTTCCGGGACAACGAGGACAACGTCCTCGCACTGATGGGCGAGGTGCGCCACTGAGACTCGATACGCTCGCGCTGCTCGCGCTCAACTCCGTGTTTCCGCGCCCGAACCTCCCGGGGCGCGTCGGCGCCGGCGACTACTCCGCGTGGGAGTACACGGAGGCCGAACGCCACGTGCGTCTCATGCGCGACGCGGGCGTGTCGCTCGACGTTCCGCTGGCGCTGGATCTCGGATGCGGTCTCGGCGGCAAGAGCGTGTACATCGCCGAGCGAGGGCCGCGCCACTTGATCGGCATCGACATCGCGCAGAAGCACGTGGATGGCGCACGCGCGTTTGCCGCCGCGCGCGGCGTGCACAATGCGTCCTTCGCGCGCTCGGATGCGGCGCGCCTGCCGTTCGCGAGCGACTCGCTCGACCTGATCGTCACAACAGACACGTTCGAGCACTTCCCGCACCCGCAACCGGTGATCGGGGAGATCGCGCGCGTGCTGCGGCGGGGCGGGCGTCTGGCGGCGTTGTTCGGGCCGTTCGGCTCGCCGCTGGGTTCGCACTTGTACGAGAAGATCTACCTGCCGTGGTGTCACGTGCTCTTCTCGCGCGACGCGCTCGCGGAGGCGTTACGCGCGATCGCACGGGAACGCGCCGCCGGGATGAACGCCGAGGCTGCGGCAGAGGAGATCGCGCATGCAGAGGAGCAAGTGCGCTACTACGACGAGGACGTGAACCGCATGACGCTCACGCTCTTCTCCCGGCTTCTGCGCGAGGAGCCGCGCCTGCGCGTGGTCGTGTGGCGGAAGCACACGCCCGACAAACTCCGCGTGCTCACGCCGCTCGTGGCGGTGCGCGGCCTGGACGAGTTGCTGACGGGGATCCTGGTGCTGGTCGCGGAGAAGATCTAGCTCGCCGCGCGCACGGCGTCTCTCGACGGCCGCACGACGCGCGATGTCATGCCGTAGCGCGGATCCGACAGGAATTGAAACAGCAAGCGCGTCCACGAACGATGCGCATCGAGCGCGTCGTAGTGTTCCGCCGCGATGCTCCGCAGGCGCGGCAGGTGATTCCACGGCACCGACGGGAAGTCGTGGTGCTCGTTGTGGAATCCGACGTTGAACGCGACGCGGTTGCCCTGTCCGTAGTACGAGAACGTCTCCTGCTTCGTCGAAAACGTGTAGTGCTCTTGGATCCACCGCGCGCCGAGCGGGTGCAGCCCGATGGACGCGAACAGCGAGAACACGAGATACGCGATCGCCCACCAGCCGGCCGCCCACCAGACGAGACTCAGATACGCCAACTGGGTCACCATCGTGAGCGCCACCGGCCCGTCGATGTATTGCCGCGGGTTCAGGTGCATCGGACGCGTCGCTTGTACGACCGGAAAGAACAGCAGCCACAGAGCCTTCATCACGGTGTTGTTGCCGACGAGGCGAATCTCGGCGAAGCTCGGAAGGTCGGCGTCCTGCTCGTACTCTCCCTGGCGCGCGTGGTGCCGCAGGTGATACCGCTGGAACGACGCGTACGCCGGCACGAACAGCGGACAGTTGGCGATGTACCCGAAGACCTGGTTCAGCCACCGCTTCCGGAACATCAGATAGTGCGTGGCCTCGTGGATCATCACCCAGAGCGCATGATCGACGACGGCGCCGAGCGTCCACGCGGTCGCGAGAATCGCCCACCACGGCGCGCCGGCCCGTGCAAGAGCGATGGCGACGAATGTCTGCAGCGCGACGAGTCCGAGCGTCGCCGCGCCGGACCACGGGTTGTGGCCGATCAACTGGCGGATTTCCGGGTGCGCGGCGAGGAGACGCTTCGTGGTGCTGGGGTGCGGTTGCGCGAAGTCTACGCGCAGGAAATCGGCTTGCGGCATGAGTGACGGATCCCCGGGTCGACGCCTCGAGCGGACGAGGCGGCGCGCATTGTACAGAAACCCGGACCCCGGGGACTACCTCATTAGTCGCGCGGTCGGCGGAGACTCTTGGACCGTCGCATCAACTGTTCCGCGTCGCGCCACGCGCGCTCCAAACCGCCGCTGCCCGGATCGCGCGTGGAGAACCCCAGCGAGGCGGACACATTCTGCTTCTTGAGCGACGACAACAAGCGGCGCGCGAGCATCGCAGCAGACGACGCATCGCATTCGATGGCGAGAACGCTGAACTCGTCGTCGCCCGTACGCGCGACGACGTCGGGGCCACGCAGCGACCCGGACAGCGAGCGCGCCGCACGGAGGAGGTACTCATCGCCCGCGCTGCGACCGCTCGTCTCGTTCAAGCGCGTCGTGCCATCCAAGTCCAGGCTGAAGATCGACGCGGTGTGGCCGTATCGCGCGCAGCGTGTTTCCTCCGCGTTCAGAACTTTCTCCCACGATTCGCGCGACAGGAGTTGCGTCACGGAATCGATCTTCAGGTCCTGGTCGAAGCGTTCCGTTTGCCGCGCGTGCTCGATCGCACGCAGGTCGCGCCAGAGGATGCTGCTCAGCAAACTCCCGCACATTTCCACGAGCGGCACCTCGGTCACCAGCTCCGGCGGTTGCGGCTCCGGGTCCAGCGCGCACAACGTGCCGAAGACGTCCCCGTTCTCGCGCACGAGCGGAACGCCGATGTACGAACCGATCGGCGTCCCGTCGCCGAGCGTCGCGGTCGCGAAGGCTGGGACGTCGGCCGTGCAGGGCGCAATCCGCGGGCCGAGTCCCTCCGTCATCGTCGCGCACAACGTGTCGGACCAGCGACGGACCGAGCCGACGTGCAGGGAGTATCCGGTGCCATACGCCTGGAGCACGATCCAATCGCCGCTCTCCCGGCGCGTCACCAACCAGAGTGAGTGGCCAAGGCGCTGGCGCAGGAACTCCAACACCGCACGCGCCGCGCTGGCGAAGTCCGTGTAGACCGCCGGATTCGAGGATGGGAAGTCCATGTTCGGAGTTATCGGCGCGCGGCGGCGGAACCCTGAGCTAGCTGAACAGGCTCGCGATGCCGAATGCCGCAGTGGCCGCGAGGCTGCCCACGAGCATGGTCTGCGTCGCGCTCCGCATGGGCCGACCCGTCGTGTAGCGCCCCTTGACCCATCCGAAGGCGAAGAGGGCGATCACGGTCACCACGACGGAGACGCCGAGCGCCTCGCGCGTGGTCGATGCGGAGAAATACGGAGACAGGGGAATGAGCCCGCCCGCGATGTACGCCCCACCGATCGTGAGTGCGCTCCACATCGCGCGGCGCGGATCAGGCCGCTCGAGGCCCAGTTCGTAGCGCATCATGAACTCCACCCACGCGGCGGGCCGTGCATGAAAGGCGCGCACGATGGGCGCGACGTCCTCTTTCGTGAGGCCGTACGCGCCGAAGACCTCCTCCACTTCCGCCGTTTCGGCCTCCGGACGTTCGACCACCTCGCGTTCTTCACGCGCGAGCTCCATCGCATAGTGTTCCGCGTCGCTCTTCGCGGCGAGGTAGCCGCCGAGCCCCATCGCGATCGCGCCGGCCGCGATTTCGGCAAGCCCCGCCGTCACGATGATGCGTGTGGAGGCGACCGCCCCGGACAGGCCGGCGGCGAGCGCGAACGGCACGGTCAACCCGTCGGACATGCCGATGACCATGTCCCGAACGAACCAGCGGCCGGCGAAGTGGTGCTCGTGGTGCGGTGTGGTAGGCACACGCATGCAGTACCGCCTGCGTGTCGACGCGTCAAGATCGCGTTCGTGGCAGCCGGTGGCCTACCCGGCTTGCTTGACCGCCTCCACCAACTGCTGCACCGCGCCTTTCGCGTCGCCGAACAGCATGTACGTACGCGGCGCGTAGTAGAGCGGATTGTCGACGCCGGCGAAACCGGGGTTCAGGGACCGCTTGATGATGATCGTGTTGCGTGCGTGATCCGCGTCGAGAATCGGCATGCCGTAGATGGGGCTCGCGCGGTCCGTGCGCGCCGCGGGGTTCACGACATCGTTCGCGCCGATGATGAGCGCAACGTCCGCTTGGTCGAACGACGGGTTGATCTGATCGAGGTCGTACAGCTGATCGTATGGAACATTTGCCTCCGCGAGCAGCACGTTCATGTGGCCGGGCATGCGTCCCGCGACGGGGTGCACCGCGTACCTCACGTCCACTCCACGCTTCGCGAGCGAATCCGCCAACTCGCGCACGGTGTGCTGTGCTTGCGCGACCGACATCCCATAGCCGGGCACGATGATCATCGACTCGATATTGCTGAAG